>JADGAO010000139.1:4621-8841 GCA_015231995.1 Nitrospinota bacterium
CCTCAGGATGACAAGTATGTGTCATTCTGAACCCTTCGAAAGACTCAGGGTAAACTCCGCGTAGCGAAGTCAAGAATCTATCAAAACAGAATACTCAAAGCTCTCGTGTCGGATTAGAGTTTTTCACCGTATGCTGTTGAACGTCGGCTGATAGATGAACGTGGCCACTATATGAAGCCGTTTCTTTGTCAATGAAGCCGGGAAAGCGTTGTACGGAGCCGCGACTTTTACGGCCAGCAGGGCTTCGTCATCAAGCGATTTATGGCCGCTTGCCCGGACGAGCCTTACGTCCTCCAACTCCCCGGTGTCTTTCAACGTGAACCGTAGCGCAAGCGCACCCGACAATCCATGGATAATCGCTTCGTCCGGGTAACGCCATACAAGCTCGATGGCCTTTTTGATGGAGTTGAAATAATCCACATACATGAACTCCGCCGTGTTCAGCGAGACGATGGCTTCATCGCCCATGTCTATCACGTCGCCGGTGGATGACATGGCGTACTTCTCCACGTCCGATCCCTTGAATCCTTTGATACCCGCCACTTTCTTCGGCTCGGTGACGGAAGGGGTGGTCTTATCGGCCATTTGGGAGCTTGTCTGGCGGCGTTTCTCTTCGCTTTCCTTGTCCGCCTGCTCGAATTTTTTCTCTTTATCGGCCTCGAGAGATTTTTTTATAACCTCGGAAGAGAAGAGGTTTATTTCACGCGCCTTATCGTTGCTCACCAGGTCGAGCGTGGGCCGTTGAAGCGCGGCGACCTGGGTTTTTGGCGTTTCTTTTCTTTTTTCGGGCAGATCCTCGTCAAACTTTTTTATTGACGGCGACGGCAGTTCCACAGCTTCTCTTGGGATAGCCGTCCGGGAAGCCTGGTATTTGCCCCCCTTTTCGGGAGAATGGGCTTTGCTGTCGTGCCTCGATAGAATTTTCGCCTGATCGGGTTTTTCGACTTTGGCTGGTTTGGGAAGGTCTTCGATCCGCCCCTCCGGCAGATCGTCGTTCTTTGGCGGTTCGGCGTAGATGACGTCCACCTTTATCGGAGCGGAGGCGGTGTTGACCGGAGCGACTGCGTAAAACAACGCGGACAACGCTATTAGCGCCGCGTGAATAAGAGTGGAGACGGCGATATACCTGCCGTAATGCTGATGCATGACGTGACTGACAGGATTAAGCGGCGGAAACGCTGATAAATCCCGTTATCCGCAATGCGGATTCAGGCTCAACGTTTCCAGAATTCATCGGGATCAATATCAAACCTTCGTAAAACGGCGCGGATAACTGGAAGATAAATCTCCGTGCTGTCGCCGTGATGTTTTATTGGAAACTGAGGGCCCTTACCAGAACCCTCCGTAGATGGTCTCAATAGAATCCTTTCCGAACCCTTGCCCCTGCCCTCCAACACGATAACGCCGAAAGGCTTAAGCCTTGCAATAAGCTCCCGGTATTTTAGAGGGCCTCCCCTGCCCACGTTTTCAGGCCGTAAAACAGGAGCTTACAATAATGTCTGGCGGCATAAATTTCGCCGCTGACTTTTTTCGTGACGATCCGGGAACCTTGAGTTTTTTTTTCGTAAGCCGCATTTTGCATTTGTAAAGCTCTTCCCATGCCTCCGCCGGAGCGGGACGGTACAGGTTTTCGACATTGTCGTTCTCGAATGCGTACGAAACCTGCGCGGTTATGAGATCGCCAATCTCTTTTTTCACGGAGGCAAGCCGCTTATTTGCCGACACTATGTCCAGCTCCATGCAATGGGCTACCCACAGGCCTTCTTCTTTTTTTATTAACACCTGGAACTTCATAGTCCCGTGTTCTAGTATCCCCATATTGCCCTCTCCCTTGGGATTGCGCCTTAGCGCAGGAATTGACATGCCTCTCTAATTCTATTGCAACACGCTCTTAAGTCAAGAACGACACGTTTGATGAAATAACTTCATCCCTTCACCTTTTGCGCGCGGTTAATTTCCTGAATCAACCTTTTAATCTTCTCCTCGGACTTTTTCCCTTTCGTCTCTTCCACTCCGCTGGCCAAGTCCACACCATATATGCCGGGCACTGCGACCGCTTCAGCCACGTTATCGGGATTTATCCCACCAGCAAGAAAGACCGGCAGGGAAGCGCGTCTCACCACTTCAGCCGCCGTTTTCCAGTCGCTTTTTTTCCCTGTGCCGCCGTACATCCCGCCGGAGGATGTATCCAGCACGAAACCATCCACCCCGGCTTCGTCGAATTCCTCCATCATGGACACAATCGTCCCGACATCAGTCTCCCCCTCGCCCACTGGTGGCAGATGAATGGACTTGAAAACAGGAATGCCTGCCGCCTGCTGTATGGCGCCAGCCGTTTCCGGGGTCTCTTTGCCGGTAAGCTGGATGGCGTGCGGCTTGAGAATTTTCACCGCGTCCAGAACGCCGTCGTCCAACGCCCTGTTGAACAGCAGAAGGAAAGTGATCTGCCCTAATTTTTTGAATATAGGTTCGGCGGACTCCACAGTAAGCGACCTGGACGACCAGGGAACGTCCAGCACCACGCCCAGAAAATCGGCTCCGTGGCGCACGCTCATTTCGCAGTCGTCAAGCGAGGTCTGACCGCAAATCTTTATTTTGATTGGGGAAGGTGGCATGCCGGGCCTCCGTCCGTCAGAACTGTTGAATCAGGGTTTGAACCTGCTTGGAACGGTATATGTTGACGCTGGCGGCGGCGACCATCCCGCCCGTCTGGACATGTATCACTTTTACAGATACGTCAACATCGCTCCCTTTTTGGAGGTCGGAGACGACCCCGGTCACGATAGCGTCCACATCGAGTTCCGTCCCGAGTTTTTCTATCTGGTCGCGCGTAAGCTCGGCGGCCCCTACTATTTTGAGCTTCGTCATAGCTTCTTTGACCTGCCCCTGCGGGGTCATCCGAAACATCTGCGAGGCCATGGCCCGCTCGACGAACTTGGAGGTAAGGTATTTGCCGAGTTCGGAGACCTGGCCGTTGGCGTTGATAAAATTCAGCGTCGCCACCCGACGGAGGGTCTTGGACTGGGATGTTTTTATCCGCTCCAGCAATAAATCGGTCTGCATGTTGAAATAATTGGAGTCAGTAACCGGTGGCGGAGCTTCCGCAAGCCCCATCGTCACCAGCAGGGGATTAAACGCGGCGCATCCTGAAAGGGACAATGACGCGCCCGCAACCAACATGAAAATAAGTGTTTTTAAAGGCATGAGGTATTTTTAGCATATTTTTCACCTAAAGGGTCTAAAAAGTTGATTTTGACACGCCCGGTTCATTTGCTTTTTCAGCGATCGGAGCTTAGATTCTATATAGAGAGATTATTTCGACGGAAGGAGATTTTTTATGCATGCCAAGATGACCGCCGATAAGGCTAACGGCCTGCTTTTTGTGCCTTTCGCAATCGGTGTAGTATACGAATTACTCGCGGCGATGGGACTGCTGTTCACAGTATTCATGATTTTGAAGACTCTGCTTTCCTGACAGACTGTTGAGCGACATTCCATAACTCCGAATTGGGCGGCAAGGAGACCGTATAGGGGGGTGGTTTGCGGGCGCAAATCCGAAACCCCCGGAGGTAAAGGGTTTTGCGTCTTCTGCCGCCTTTTTTTGCGCTAATAATGCATTACCTGCCCCACACAAGGCGGGTCGCCTCGTAACCCAATTCTGGCCTTCCCAACGGAAAGTTGTCTTTGCAGTTTATTATCTTGCAAGTATCGGTGCCGCCGAACTTGCTCCCCCGCAAACCACGCCCGATTATCTGTTCATACAACACCAGGCTTACCGTCGGCCTCGCCATGACGACATGAGTCACCCTGGGCGCGTCAAAACCGGTTGTTAAAACCTCGCAATTGCATAAAACCCTTATTTTGCCTTCCTTGAATTCCGCCACCATCTGACGCCTGGTGGAATCCCTAGTGTCGCCGCTGACAACAGCAGACGCGATATTTTCCTGACGTAGCAGAAAAGCCATTTGCTCTGCGTCTTTTACGCTGGGACCGAAATAGAGGATAGAATTATTCGCCGCTCGCGCTAACGGAAGCATCTTTTCAAGAATTGCCAATCTGCGAGGCAAAGCGTCCGCTTCCCTGGCCATTATGTCGTCAATTCTGCCAATCTCTTCATCGGTAAAAAAGCTGGCTTGTTGATTAAGAGAGTTGGGAATTCGTATTTTGGCGGGTGTTTCTATCTCGATAAATTCAGGAGTAGCTAAAATCTTCCGCCTTTG
>JADGAO010000013.1 GCA_015231995.1 Nitrospinota bacterium
AGACGCTCGGTTGCCGGTACAACCAGTTCGAGACGGCGGAGATGGCCCACGAGATGGAAAAATCCGGCTTCGTCTTCACGCAGGCCGGAGAGCGCTCGGACGTGGTGGTAATAAACACATGCGCTGTCACCGCCAAAAGCGGCGCCCGATGCAGGGCCGCCATTAGAAAAGCGCGGGAGGAACATCCCGGCGCGGAGGTTGTCGTGGCCGGGTGTTATTCGGAGACAAGCCCCGAGCAGGTGGCGGGGGAAGAGGGGGTGAGCCTCGTTTTGGGCAACGTGGAAAAATTCGGATTGGCTAGCGCGCTGGCCTCGCTGGACTCAGGCTCCGCCAGTAAAATCATGGTCGGCGGCGCGAACGGAGCCACTGCACAGCTTGCCGTGCGGCCCGTCACCTCGATAGAAGGGCGCACCAACGCGTATATCAAAGCCCAGTCCGGTTGCGGGGAGCAATGCTCATACTGCATCGTGCGGGTGGCTCGCGGGAAAAGCGTCAGCGCCGACCCGGACGAGATAGTGGCGCAGATACGCAGGATATCCGAGGCTGGCGTGAAGGAGATAGTCTTCACCGGCATAAACCTCGGTGAGTATCGCTCGAAAGACGGGCTTGACCTTGCGGGGCTTGTGAAAAAAACTCTGGACGAAACCCCGATACCGCGTATCCGCCTCTCCAGCGTAAACCCACAGCTTGTCACGGACGAGTTGATCGAGCTGATGGCGACTTCGCCGAGGGTGTGCAGGCATCTGCATGTGCCACTGCAGAGCGGCTCTGACGCGATCCTTGCGCGGATGCGCAGGCCATACACCGCCACGCAGTACGAAGCCCTGCTCAACAGGCTTGCGGAAAAAATACCCGGAATCGGGATCGGGGCCGATGTCATGGTCGGTTTTCCCGGCGAGACGCAAGAGGATTTCGAAAAGACACGTTCGCTCATCGAACGCTCGCCGATTATGGCGCTTCACATATTCATCTACTCGCCACGAAGCGGCACGGAAGCCTTCGGCATGTCCGGCAGGCCGCTTAAAGACGTGTCCAAAGCCCGTTCCGCCACGCTCAAAAAACTGTCTGTGGAAAAACGCGAACGCGCCGGAGAGAAGTTCATCGGCCAGAGGCTCGACGTGTTGGTGGAGAATACGCGGACGGACGGCGGGCAGTTGAAGGGGTTTTCCGACAACTATCATCCCGTCACCTTCGACGGGCCGGACGAGCTGATGAACCGCATCGTTTCCGTGCGAATCACGCAAGCTTCCGGCGCGGGGCTTGGCGGCGAGGTCTCCTGACCGACATGGGAATAGTCACGATCACCACAGACTTCGGGATCATTGACCCATACGTCGGCGTGATGAAAGGGGTGATGCTTTCCATCGATCCGGGCCTGACCATCGTGGACATAACCAACGAAATAGAGCCTCAAAATATAATGCAGGCGGCGTATGCCATCTCCGCGTCGTTCGAGTATTTCCCGAAAGGCGCAGTGCATCTGTGCGTGGTTGACCCCGGCGTCGGGTCGGAGCGTATGCCGATAATCGTGGAGGCTGGCGGCCATTACTTCGTGGGGCCGGACAACGGCGTGTTCACGGAAGCGATCAGGAAACACGGCGACGCTGTTTTCAGGCGGATAACAAATTCGGAGAAAACGCTCACGCGAATCTCCAGCACATTTCATGGACGCGACATATTCGCCCCTGTCGCGGCGAGACTTGCGCGAGGGGAGCTTGCAGAGTCGTTCGGCCCAGTTATCGAATCAATAAGCATGCTCGACCTTCCGTGGGAGACGCGCCCATCCCCCAACACGCTCGTGGGCGAGGTCATATACATAGACCGGTTCGGCAACGTCGTGACAAACCTGACCAGATCATTGATAGAGAAAGTTCGCTCAGAGTCCGGCGACAAGTCGGTGACGATACTGATAGGCGAAGAGAGTATAGAGGATATTCTGCCGTATTATAGCGCGGCGTATGACGAGGACGCCCTCAACGCCGTGTACGGAAGCTGGGATACGCTGGAGATTTTCCTCAAAAACGGCGACGCCGCATTGCTACACGGGATCGAGATTGGCGATGATGTCGAGGCTCGTTTCTTTTAGCGTTGCGTTGGCTATCGCCACGATCTTTTCATCCTGCGGCCATCTCCCGCCCAAAAAAACCGCCGCGCCCGAAGCTCCATCGTTTGCGCCGGTGAGCGTGGAGAGCCTTTCATTCGACGACGACCTCTCCGCCGAATCCTTTATAGCCGCAGTGGACGAGTCGCTCGAGGCCCTCGCCCGAAAAAAACAGGGCGCGGAATTTTCGTTCGGAGAGCGAACGGTTTCCACAGCGCAGATTGCGGAGTCATTGTCGCGGCTTCGGGAAATATTCGCGGGCGAGCCTGATCCGGCAAAACGCCGACGCATGATCATCGAAGAGTTCGACGCATATGCCCGTTCGGAAACGGGCGGCGCTACAGGCATCACCGGGTATTACCAGCCGCTGTTGAAGGCGAGCAGAGCTAAAAGCGATGACTTCAAATGGCCGATCTACCGCGCCCCGGACGACCTTGTGACGGCGGACCTGGGGCTGTTCCACGCCGACCTTAAAGGAAGAAAAGTCACGGGAAGGGTGGAGAGCAAAAAACTAGTTCCATATCACGACCGCGCCGCAATTGACGGCGCCGGAGCTTTGGCTGGCAAGGGGCTTGAGATAGCGTGGGTGGCCGACCAGTTCGATCTGTTCATTCTCCATGTGCAGGGATCGGGCGTCGTGGAGTTCGAGGACGGGACGAGGACATACGTCAATTACGCCGCCGTCAACGGCCACGCCTACCGTTCCGTCGGCAGGATACTTGTGGAGAACGGCGAGATTCCTCAAGAAGCGCAATCAATAAACGCTATAAAAAAATGGCTCGACGCCCACCCGGACAAGGTTGCCTGGCTACTGGGTCAAAATAAGAGCTACGTTTTTTTTAGGGATATGAGCGACGGGCCGTTCGGCTCCACCGGGGCCAAGCTTGTGCCGGGAAGATCGGCGGCCTTTGACCCTGCGTTTTTCCCGGAGGGAGGCGCGGCGTGGATGATTGTCAATCTGCCGGAGATAGCGGATGGGCAAGTGACCGGGTTCAGGAAAACCGCACGGTTCGTGTTCAACCACGACAGAGGAGGCGCCATAAAAGGGCCAGGCAGGGCAGACCTGTTTGTGGGGCAGGGGAGGGGAGCCGCAGAGATTGCGGGGTATATGAAGCAGGATGGGGCGGTGATTTTTTTGGTGAAGAAGAGAGGGCAGACGGGAGAGCGTCATTGAGCGCGCGGTTTCCACACACCCGCTCCCGCGCTATATCGCGGGAGAGGGCGGGGTGAGGGTTTCAAGCAGTGTTTTGAGTTTGAGATACGACTATCTCAACATTATTGAGGCGCTACTTGGCTTCCTCACCAGGCGCTTTCGTCTTCCTACAGCGCATAACGATGATTCGTCGATAAATTTTGAATTCCCGCCTCGCCAATGCTAAAATATCAAATTCCGGCAAAGTAACGCCGAATGGAGAGGTGTCCGAGTGGTTGAAGGAGCCGGTCTCGAAAACCGGTGTGCGGGAAACCGTACCGTGGGTTCAAATCCCACCCTCTCCGCCATTAAATACGATTTAAGCGCCCTGCTGGCCCGATCCTGAGTTTTGAAAAGGAGTCCTTGCGATCCATGGATACTTCCAGCCACAGTCAGGATGACCGTCTTGTGGCGGAGGGCTTTCATGCCGCCATCCACGAGGCTGTCGGCAAGCTTCCCCGCATCGGATGGGGCGAGACTTTCCGCTTCAAATGCCACAAGGGTCTTTCCTGTTGGACGCAGTGTTGCAGAAACCCCGGCCTGTTTTTGACCCCATACGACGTTCTCCGGCTCAAAAAAAAGCTGAATATCAAGTCGGCGGAGTTTCTGGAAAAACATACGGCGACCGTTCTTGACCCGCAACTCGGCCTCCCCGTCACCAGGCTTCTTATGAACAAAGATGGAGCCTGCCCGTTTGTCTCCGCCGAAGGTTGTTCCGTTTACGCCGACAGGCCGACGTCGTGCCGGATTTACCCGCTGGGGCAGGCGGCCTCTTCCGGCGTGGAGGGCAAACCTGGCGAGCATATATTCTTCAAAGTCGAAGAGGACTACTGCAAAGGTTGGGGCGAGACATCCGTCTGGAAACTGGAAGACTGGGTGTTGGATCAAGGAGCCGCAGAGTACAACGTCCACAACGAGATACTCGTGAAACTTGCGTTCCATCCAGCGATGGGCGAACCGGGCGCGATTGACGAGCGCAAGCTTGGAATGATCCACATGGCCCTGTTTGACCTGGACACGTTCCGCAAATTCATTTTCGAGACGACCTTCTTGAAAAAATTCGCAGTGGATGACGAGACTCTGGCGAAGATACGCGATAACGACGAAGATCTTCTGCGGTTCGCCGTGCGATGGTTGGAGTTTTCCGTCCTCGGATCGCCGACTATGGAGCCTAAAAGTTTGTAGCATGGGAAAAACGAACAAACGGTTTATCACGCGTCTCCCAAGAGGCCGATAGCGATGGATATCAGAGAAACCGGAGCGCCCGGCGCCATCCGCCATCCTTGGGAAGTGGCGAAGGCGCGCGCGGTCAGGCGTATATTGCAACCTGCGCTTGCGGGGTCTGGCCAGACTCTGCGGACACTGGATATCGGTTGCGGAGACGGATACATTGCACAGAGCCTTTTCGGGCCGGACGCCCCTTATAAGGGCGTCGTGGACGGAGTGGACGTCTTCTTGACCAAAGGAAACTCGCCACGATCCCAATCCCGCCCGGTTTCCAATATCACTCCACGGTGGACGAAATCGCGGGGAAACAATTTGACCTGGTTCTTGCGCTGGATGTTCTGGAGCATCAGGAAGACGACAACGCGTTTATCGCGGAGATTTTCGGCAAATGGCTTGCTCCGGGCGGACACGCGCTGATCACCGTTCCCGCCTTCGACAGCATGTTTAGCAACCACGACAGGTTTTTGAGCCATTACCGGCGGTATTCTCTTGGGGCTCTCGAGCGCGCGATGGACAACGCGCCATGCAGGATTATCTCCAAAGGGTATCTCTTCGCATCGCTTCTGCCGGTGAAGGTTATTTCCCTCGCCGTTGAACGCATCACCGGACGCGAACGCCGATGGGCGGAACAATACGCCGTCGGTTCGTGGCGCGGAGGGGAGCTTGCGACATCCATTGTTACCGGGATGATGGATATGGACAACACGGCCCTGCTGTGGCTTGCAAGACACAACATTACGCTACCAGGTTTGAGCTCGTGGGTTTTATGCGAAAAGACGGGATGATGGACAAACAGGGCCGCGTAAACGAATATTTCGGCGGCGTATCCGGCGAATACAACGAGAAATCGGCTCGCGGTCTCTGGCGGCTCGTCCGCGAGGCGGAGTACGCGGCGGTTATGCGGGAGATAGGCCCGGTGGAGGGACTTTGCGTTTTTGAGGCCGGTTGCGGCGGGGGATGGTACTCGCGAAGGCTTGCCCAGCTTAAGCCCCGCCTGCTGGTGGCGTCCGACGCCCTTTTCCCTATGACGAGGGCGGCCCGGACTGGAACCACCAAAGGCGTGGTGGCGGACATTTCCAATCTGCCCATCAAACCTGTTTTCGACAGGATACTTTGCGCCGGGGCGATGGAGTTCGTCGCAGATCCGTCGCTGTTCGTGGCGGAGGCGGCCCGAGCCCTCAAACCCGGCGGCAGGCTTGTGATCCTCTCCCCTTCCACAACCTTTCTGGCCCGTATTTACAGGTTCTGGCATAAAAGGCACGGGTTCGAGATAAACCTCTTCAGCGAGGAGGCGTTCAGGCAGATGGCGGAGCGGAGTGGTCTGAGGGTGGAGAGCATAAAACATGCGCCGCTTTTCAATCTGGCAGTGCGTATGGTGAAACCCTGATGCGCCCGGTTTGTCTTTTCATAGTCAACGGCCTTGGGATGGGCAATTCCACAAGGTGTTACGCCGTAATAAAAAAACTTTCCTCCGTCATGGACGTGCATGTGCTCACCTGCGGCAACGGCGAAAAGTTTTTTCAGGACAAGAAAGACATCAAATCGCTCAATATTATGGACGCGCTCTTCTACGCCCAAAAAGAGGGTGGGATAAGCGTGGCGCGCACGTTCATGTCAATTGGCGACCTGATACGGCTGGCCCGTAACAAGTCAAAGCAGTTGGAAACCTTGTTGACGAAACTCAAACCAGACATCGCCGTGACGGATTCGGAGTATTCGATATTCCCACTGCGGCGCAAGGGCATTCCGCTGGCTGGCCTGAACAACTCGGACGTCATCGTCACCGAATATATGAAGGCCAGCGGCCTTCCACGTTCCATCAAAGGCCAGTTCTGGCTGGTGGAGCTGAACGATTATTTTTTCCACAGGGCGTTCATGGACATCGTGATCAGCCCTGCGGCTCTCCCGACGCCATCGCGCCATCCCAAGTTCAAAAGGGTGGGGCTTATCGTGCGCGACGAAATACTGGAGTTGTCCAAAATTACGCAGACTCAAAAATTTCCCGCGCCACGGGAGCTTAAAAGAGTGGCGCTGATGCTTAGCGGCTCTGTGTTCGCCTCCAAGATCGGGCCGGGGCTGGAGACGCTTCCGTTCAAGATAGATGTTATCGGCAGGGAGGGGCGAAGCCACGACAACGTGACTTATCACGGCAAGCTCACCAACAACGTGGAGCTTTTGAAGAGCGCGGACATGCTGGTGATAAACGGCGGCTTTTCGGCGGTGAGCGAGGCCATATCGCTTAACAAACCCACGTTCCTGATTCCTGTGCCGGGACATGCGGAACAGCATATAAACGGCCTGTTGATAGAAGGGCTGGGAGCCGGTTACATAGTGAGCGAAGCCGACGTCGTACCGAAGCTTGCGCGGTTTCACGAAATCAACGCATGGGAAGGGCTTGCCCCATCCCGCAGGGCGGACGTCAACACCGCCGGGGCGGTGGAAGCGGCGGAAGCGTTGATCGCTTTTCACGCGCAGGTTGTGAAAAGGGCGTGACTGTTTGACGCTCGGCTGAAAGAGATCTCGTCCGAGGCGAAGAACACCTCGGACAGCTTTGTGCGGGAGCGCTTCTACATGATCGTTTGCGCGGATGATTTTGGTCTGGCTCCAGACATAAACAGGGCCGTTATCGAGCTTGCGGAAGCCGGGCGCGTGACGGCTGTCTCCGTGATGGCGGCTCTTCCTTCCGCAACGAGCCGGGACATTCGGCCTCTGCTGGAGCTTGGCGGGAAAATAGACTTGGGCCTGCATCTGACCCTGACCCTGGACAAGGGAGCCATGCCCACTCGCTCTTCCACACTTGCGCCGGGGGGGCGCTTCCAGCCATACGGTTCCCTCGTTTTCCAGACCATGAGCGGCCAGGTCAATTCATCCGAATGCTCTGCGGAGATAACGGCTCAATATAACCTTTTTGTGGAGAAGACCGGGCGGACGCCCGATTTCATAGACGGACACAAGCATGTCCATCAGCTTGCGGGGATCAGGGAAGGGTTGCTAAAGTTTGTAATGACGCTTCCCAAAGACGGAAGGCCCTATATCAGAAACACCAACGCAGACTTCATGGAAATACTGAAACTGCGGACATCGTTCATAAAGCAGATGGTAATCTCCACTCCCGGCGGGGTGATGAAGGAGCGGCTGAAGAGTGAAGGGGTTTTGACGAACGACGGGTTTGCCGGAGTGTATGACTTCGGACTGCACGCAAATTACCCGGAGTTTTTGCGCCGGTTCGTGAAAAGGCTCGCCGGGCGAGCAAATGGGTTGCTGATGGCGCATCCCGGATTGGACGAGCCGTGGCGCAGGGCGGAATATGACGGGCTCAAGGGCGCGGATTATCTGGGGCAGGTGAACAGGTTCGTCCCGCCAGTGCGCGCAAGGTAATGGTTGTCGGCAATTTCTCGCCGAGGACGGCCTTCATCGTTTTCGCGTCGCTATTCATCTTCCTGCGGATTTTTTTCCCCTACACATTGTTCAACTCCGACGTGGCCAACTACGGCTACATGGGCAACGACATAATCAACTACGGCTATATTCCCTCCATTCCCTACGGGCAGAACTACCTTTTCCCTGTCACGCCCTATCTTTACGCGCTCTATCGCGTAATCCTGCCATCGTCCATTTGCGATGTGTACGTGATGACTGCGGCGGGCGGGACGCTTTCCCTGCTCGGGTTCTGGATGGTTTACGAGAGCTTCATACTGGCCATGCGGACGGCTGGAAAAGACCCTCTGTTGCCCGGAATCGTGTTTCTGGCGTTTCTCGCGCTGTCCCCTGTATATCAGGTGGACATTATGGAAAACTCAGGACAGGAGATCGCCATTTTCACTCTTGGCGCTCTGGCTTTCATGGCGACGTTGATGGAATCGGGAATCAGGCGGAGCGGTTCGATAAATCCGGCGCACGCTTTTATTTTCGGACTGACATGGGTTTATTCGTCATATGCACGGCCGCAGATAGCCGTTTACGGGGCCATGTTTTTCATCGCTCTCTCGGCGGTGGCGTGGAAAACCGGAAAATGGAGAATGACACGCGGACTGGCGCTTTTCACCGTAGTTGGCGGAGTCGCCGGATACGTTCCGATGGCCTTGCACAAAATTTTCCGTGCGCCGCAGTGGCCTTTCACACTTAAAAGCAATCTGGGCCTGGGGTCTTACGATGACATGCAGGATCGCCTGTGGCTTGTCACCCACAAGATATTCCATTTCATCCTGAGCCTTATATACGGGGTAACATCTTTCTCTATAGCGATGAGCGCCATCGTCGTAGTTTCGTTGGCCATTTTCGCAGTGGCCGTCATACGCAGGCGGGGCGAGACGCCATTGGTGGCGGCGGGCCTTTTCTGGGGGAGCGCGATTATCGTCGTGGCGATGATTCTTGTTCCCGGCCTTTCGATGAACGCGGATTACAGGCGCTACTGCCTCCATTCGTATTTGGCTTTCGCATTTATTTTCGCGTCGGCGATCCCATTCCGCCACGTGGCCGTAAGGTCTGCGATGGCTTTAGCCGTCGCGGTCACGCTGATTTTGTCCGTTCCGGTATGGTCCAGGAGCCTGGCCGATGAAGTTGTCGGGCATAGCTGGATAGAGGATGTCAAAGCGATGATTCCGGTTTTGGCGGCGAGGAAAAAGGTCATCATGGCCGATTATTGGGATGCGTACCTGCTAGGGTTCATGGCGGAGGGGAAACTTACGATAGAGGTTTTTCCCTGGCAAGTTGTGCGAAGATACGGGTCTATATCCGAGGATAGGATGCGCGAGGGAGCAGTGTGGCTGATACGGGAAGGGCATGGTGGAACGGTTCAGACGATGATACAAAAAGAACTGAGAGCGCCAAGGGAGAAAATGGCCCTGTTCATCCCCATGTTCGGCAAGAGGTACGCATATGTGGAGTACACCGATCCGGCGATAGCCGCCGACTTTATGAAGAAAACGCGCCCCGATTATTTTACCGTCAAGTATCCTCCCGGATCATGAAAACGGCGTTTCCGCTCGCCTGTTGGAACAACCGGCGGCGCGGCGGTGTTTTATTTAGTGTAAGAAGAGGGGAGATGGCATGGGCACAACCATGTTTCGCGCCGCAGTTGTCATATCGTTTGTAGCGCTGGCGTTTGCGGCGGAGCCTGCCCGGGGCGAAGACGTATGGAAGCCGTTGGCGGATGAGCTGAAGTCGGCCAATCCCGGCCTTCTGGCGAAAAGAAAAATGGCGGAGTCCCTGAGGATTTCCGCGCCCGCGCGCATGGCGTGGGAAGACCCGATGCTCGAAGCGGGGCTGATGAGCGTCCCTCTGGACACGCTCCGGCTCGATCAGGAAGAGATGACGCAAAAGACTATCGGCGTCAGCCAGATGATTCCCAGCCTCTCCAAACGCCAGGCGCAAAAGAAATTTGTGGAAGCGGAAGCTGTCGTAGCCGACGCGGAAGCCGGCATGGCAGAGAGAGAGCTGTTGGCCGGGCTTAAAAAAAACGTGTACGAATTGCATTACCTCGACATGTCGCTGGAAACCCTTGCGCGAAATCAAACCATCCTCGACGAGATGATAATCATATCCAACGCCAAATACGCCTCCGGCAGGGGCGCCCAGACAGCCGTCATACAGGCCCAACTCGAACGGACGAAACTGGAGGAAAAAAAGCTTGCGCTAGCAGAGAAGCGCGGCATTGTCCGCGTGAAGATAAACAGGCTTCTCAACCGAGCGCCCAACGCGGAATTTTCCATCCCAGCAGGCGCTATTACAGAGCCTTCTGCGCCCGCGTTTGGCGGCGTTTGGGAAAAAGCGCGAACCAATTCCCCGATGGCGAAGGTCGCGTCGGCGGAGATGGCGAAGGCGCAGACGATGGTGGAACGGGAACGGGGTGAGGCCGGCCTGGACATGACGTTCACCGCCGAATACGCCCAGCGCGACGATACGCCGATGGAGAGGCCAGACCTTGTTTCGTTCAGGGCGGCGGTGAAAATCCCGCTGTGGCGGGCGGAGAAACAGGACAGGTATGTTGCGTCCGCAACTAAGGATGCGGAGTCGGCCTCCGACAGGCGCGATGAAGCTCTGGCCAAAGTAAGGGGCGAGGTAGAGGAGGCCGCGCTCACCGCCGTAAAAGAGGCGGAGACGATAAAGCTGTACAATACGGGCATATTGCCGCAGGCCGCGCAAGCCCTCGCCAGCGCGCGCGCCGCATACCAGCTCGACAGGGTGGATTTCCTGACGCTTCTGATGAGCGAGCAGACTTTGATCGAATACGAGTTGATGGCCGAGGAGGCGCGGATGAGGTTGAGGTCGGTTCTGGCGGATATTGAATATATAACCGGCGCGGCTATTGATGATGGAGGGGCGCGATGAGCGGCGAAAGCGGAAAAAATTACACGTTCAAGTTCGTCCTTACGCTTGCGCTTGCCGTCATGATAGGGGCGGGTTATGTGTACAGGCATTCCATCATGTCCGTGTTCACCGGGAGCCACGCGGAGAAAATGGCCGCGACGCCAGAGGCTACGCCAGCGAAAAAAGAGCGCAAGATACTCTACTGGCACGACCCGATGCTGGCCGATTTCCGTAGCGATAAACCCGGCAAATCGCCCATGGGTATGGACCTGATTCCGAAATACGCCGACGATGAAAACGAGGCGGACGCAAAAGGCACGGTGCGTATAGACTCCGCCGCCATGCAGAACATCGGCGTGCGGACGGATGTGGCGCGGACGAGGACTCTTTCGAAAACCATCCGCACGGTTGGAGTGGTCACATATGACGAGACGAAGCTTTCCAAAATACAGTCCAAAGTTCCCGGGTGGGTCGAGAAGCTTTACGTGAACGCAACGGGGCTGAACGTCGCCAATGACACTATACTGCTGGAGTTGTACAGCCCCGACCTCGTCACCACGCAGGAGGAATACCTGCTTGCCCTCAACTACCGCGATTCGCTCAAGCAAAGCGCCAGCGAAAGCGTCGTGAAGGGAGGGGAGCAGTTGCTGGCCTCGTCGCTGAGGCGCCTGGAGCTTTTCGACGTGCCTCGCCACCAGATAGAGGAGCTGACCTCCGAGCGCAAGGTGAAAAAAACGCTTCACATACATTCCCCCGTCGTTGGCGTGGTGGTTAAAAAAGACGTGACTCAGGGGATGTATATCGAACCGAACATGACCCTTTACGAGATAGCCGACCTTTCCACCGTATGGGTGAACGCTGATATCTTCGAGTACGAGATACCCTATGTGCGACAGGGGCAACATGCCGTGATGACGCTCGGCTCCATACCGGGTCGCCAGTTCGAGGGGCGCATAACGTACATATATCCGTATCTCGACCCTCAGTCGCGCTCGGTGAAGGTGCGGTTCGAATTCCCCAACCCGAAACACTCGCTCAAACCGGAGATGTACGGCGACGTGACAATACATTCCGGCGACACAAAGAGCGTCGTGGCGATTCCAAGTGAAGCGATTTTGCGCACGGGCCTTTCCGCGCTGGTTTTTGTGGACAGGGGTGAGGGACGCTTCGAGCCTCGCGAGGTGAAAACCGGAATGCAGAGCGAAGGGTTCACGGAGATTATCTCCGGCGTGGCCGATGGGGAAAAGGTCGTGGTGTCGGCGCAGTTTCTTATTGATTCGGAGTCGAAACTTAAGGAAGCCGTTGGGAAAATGACAGGGCACGATCATGGCTCTATGGTGGGCGCCGAGAAGAAACCCTCCAATGAACACAAAGGCCACACTCAGCCTGCCGACGAACACGCCGGGCACGCTATGCCGGCGGATGAACATGCGGGGCATACTGCGCCGCCTGCCGGTGATGGGGGCGCACATGCGGGCCATTGAGAGGGAGCCATCCTTTTTCCTCTCCTTAACGGGGAGACTTTTGCATAACCCAGCGATCTCCATATTTTGTCATCCTGAGGGAGCTTCAGCGACCGAAGGATCAAATGAAAACAGATTCTTCGCTGGCGCTCAGAATGACAATATTGCGAACGTGATGGATTATTCAAAGCTTTCCTTGCTCAGGGGAACGGATTTGGATTCGCTCATCGAGGCTAATTAAGCCATGCTAAAGTGGATTATCGCCGCGTCTGCCCGGAACAGCTTCATCGTTCTGGTGACAGCGTTCTTTCTGGCCATCGGCGGGTATTACGCCGCCAGAACCATCCCGCTTGACGCGATTCCCGACCTTTCCGACGTTCAGGTGATCATCTATACGGAGTTCTCCGAACAGTCCCCGCAGGTGGTGGAAGACCAGATAACCTACCCCCTCAGCTCCACGATGCTCTCCGTTCCCGGCGCGAAGACCGTTCGGGGCTATTCGTTTTTCGGGGCCAGTTTCGTTTATGTCATCTTCGACGACGGCGTTGACCTTTACTGGGCGCGAAGCAGGGTTCTTGAATATCTCAACTCCGTTTCCAAAAAACTTCCCGAAGGCGTCACGCCGATTCTCGGCCCGGACGCCACCGGGGTGGGATGGGTGTATGAATACGCGCTTATTGACAAGACCGGCAAACGCGACCTGGCGCAGTTGCGTTCCATACAGGACTGGTTTTTGCGGTACGAGCTACGCGCCGTAAAAGGCGTGGCGGAGGTCGCAAGCGTCGGCGGGTTCGTAAAGCAGTACCAGGCGATTGTAGATCCGAACAAACTGATGGCGTACAAAATTCCTCTCTCCCGTGTGATGGAGGCCATCCGCATGTCCAACCGCGACGTGGGCGGGTCGGTCATCGAGATGGCGGAGACGGAATACATGGTTCGCGGCTTCGGATACCTCAAGTCCGTGGACGACCTTTCGAAAGTCTCATTGGCGGTGACGGCGAACGGCACGCCGATAATGTTGCGCGACGTGGCCGAAGTGACCGTGGGGCCTGCGATACGGCGAGGCCTTACGGAGCTTGACGGGCAGGGCGAAGCCGTCGGCGGGATCATCGTTATGAGGTTCGGCGAGAACGCGCTTTCCACTATAGACGCCGTCAAGAAAAAGATCGCCGCTATAAAGTCCGGCCTGCCGGAGGGCGTGGAGATAGTGGAGGTGTACGACCGATCCGCGCTTATCCTGCGGGCGGTGGACTTCCTTAAAGACAAGCTCGTCGAAGAGAGCGTGATGGTGGCGCTGGTCTGCGTGGTGTTCCTGATGCACCTGCGCTCTGCGTTCGTGGCCATAGTCACACTGCCGCTGGGGATACTCGGCTCGTTTATCATGATGAGGTGGCTCGGCGTCAACGCCAACATCATGTCGCTCGGCGGCATAGCCATCGCCATCGGCGCGATGATAGACGCGTCCGTGGTGATGATAGAAAACGCGCATAAACATCTGGAGCGCGACCTGGGCAAAAAACCCAGAAGCGAGATATTGCTGGACGCGGCGGTCGAGGTCGGCCCGGCGCTATTCTTCTCATTGGTCATAATCACGCTGTCGTTCATTCCGGTCTTCGCGCTGGAGGCGCAGGAGGGGCGGCTGTTCCGCCCGCTCGCGTTCACCAAGACGTTTGCGATGGCTTCTGCGGCGCTCCTCTCCATCACGCTGGTTCCGGCGTTGATGATATATCTCGTGCGGGGCGATATCACGCCGGAGAAAAAGAACCCGCTCAACAGGCTCCTTATCGCCACGGTCAATCCGGTGGTCGCATTCTCCCTGCGCCACAAAATAACGGTAATCATCGCGTCGCTTGCGCTTGCCGCTCTCGCGTGGATACCGTTGACGCGCATCGGGAGCGAGTTCATGCCCCCGCTTGACGAGGGCGACATACTTTACATGCCCACGACCATGCCCAACCTCTCCATCACAAAAGCGCGCGAGATATTGCAACAGACCGACAGGATAATAAAGACCTTCCCGGAGGTTGACCGCGTTTTCGGCAAGGCGGGCAGGGCGGAAACGGCCACCGACCCAGCGCCGCTGAGCATGTTCGAGACGATTATAAAACTCAAACCCAAAGAGCAATGGCGGCCCGGAGTGACGATGGAGTCGTTGATGCGGGAGATGGACTCCGCGATAAAATTCCCCGGCCTCTCCAACTCGTGGACTATGCCGATAAAAACGAGGATAGACATGCTCTCCACCGGCATCAAGACCCCCGTGGGGGTGAAGGTGGCCGGGCCGGACCTTGCGAAGCTTGAAAAAATAGGCGCGCAAATAGAGGGCATACTGCGCGGAGTACCCGGCACACGGAGCGTTTTCGCGGAGCGTGTGGCGGCGGGGCAGTTCCTCGATTTCGTCATAGACCGGGAGAAAGCGGCGCGATACGGCCTTAACGTCGGTGAGATTCAGGAAGTCATTTTGAGCGGCATCGGCGGCATGAGCATAACAAACGCGGTCGAGGGTCTTGAACGCTATTCCGTCAACCTCCGGTACGGCAGGGAGCTGAGGGACGATATCGAAAAACTCAAACGCATACTCATAGCCACGCCCGGCGGCCAGCAGATACCGATCACGCAGGTGGCGGACATACGCCTTTCCGTCGGCCCGCCGGAGATACGCTCGGAGAACGCCCGCCCGAACGCGTGGGTTTTTGTGGACATCGAAGGCGTGGATGTTGGGACGTATGTCGCTAACGCGAAAAAAGCCGTTGAAACGTCGGTTAAACTGCCGCCTGGAGCCACGATATCGTGGAGCGGCCAGTTCGAGTATATGGAACGCGCCAAGGAGCGGCTGAAGCTGGTTGTGCCGTTGACGCTCGGGATAATCTTCATGCTTTTGTATTTCAACTTCGGCAACGTTACCGAAAGCCTGCTGGTGATGCTCACCGCGCCATTGTCTGCCGTGGGCGGGTTGTATTTTATCTACTACCTCGGCTACAACCTTAGCGTGGCGGTGGGCGTTGGGTTCATCGCGCTCATGGGCGTGGCGGCGGAGATCGGCGTGTTGATGCTTATCTTTATAGACCACGCGATGGAACGCAGGAAGAAAGATGGAGCTTGGAACACCGTTGACGACGTCCGCGCCGCCGTGCTGGAAGGCGTCTCCGAGCGGATACGCCCCAAAATGATGACCTCTGCGGCTATTCTCGGCGGTCTTGCGCCGATCATGTTCGGCGAAGGGACGGGTTCGGAGATCATGACACGCATCGCCGCGCCGATGGTGGGGGGGATAATAAGCGTCTCCTTCCTCGCGCTCATAGCCCTGCCCGCGTTGTACTGCCTGATACTGGAGTTTAGGCTGAAACGAGGGGAAGGGTAGAGGGGAGTCAAGGAGGGAGCCACTCTTGATGTTCTCCGGCTTATTGTTTCCCAATCTCGCTCTCCATCTATTTCCAACGGCCTTCATGTCTGCCACGCTCTTCCTTTCATCGCGTTTCCAAATAGCGTTACGCTTGAGGCCAATATACCCCTGTAAAATTCTATGAGGTAGAGGAGTTGAGGGATTTGGAGAATTTGAGCGATTTGAACGATTTGAGGGACTTGAGGGACTTGAGTGATTTGAAAAGGTGTCACACATTTGTGTCACCCGGAGCTTGTCGAAGGGGCAGAATGACAATGCGGCTGTCGAAATGATATATCAGATAATCAACCATCTAACCGAGCATGGGTTTTTATCATGAAAGATTTGATGGAATACAAAGGTTACTACGGGTCGGCCCATTACGATGACGACGACCGGATATTCATCGGCAGGGTGGAATACATCCGTTCACTAGTCAGTTATGAGGCGGACTCCGCCAAACGTTTGAGGAAAGCGTTCGAGGAGGCTGTGGATGATTATCTTGAGTTGTGCGAAAGCAGGGGAGGCGAGCCTGAAAAACCGTTCAAAGGTTCTTTCAACGTCAGAATCGGCCCGGAACTACACCGCAAAGCCGCGCTAAAAGCGATGAGGAAAGGCGTAAGCATCAATAATCTGGTGACGGAAGCTCTCAAAACGGCCATCTCTTAAAGCAATCCAAAGGGATTTGGGAGAGTGGGCTTCGTTGGGGGCGCCTCGGGCTGTCGCCAAAATATTTTCTTACCCTTACAAAGGAAAGCTTTGCATAAATAAACGATTAACTCCTTACCCTCTCCCCGCCAACTTTGCGGGGAGAGGAAGGCGCGAAGCGCCAGGTGAGGGGTTACAATCAGTATCTCAATAATGTTGAAACTCTCGTGGTTCAAGCTCAAAACACTGTTTGTTTCCCTCACCCCGGCCCTCTCCCGCGATGTTGCGCGGGAGAGGGGGGCAGGATCATTGATCAACTACTTATACAAACGCTCCTTACTAAGGATTGCATTCTGACAAAAGATCGGGGCGACTCCGGGAAAGCGGCGCTTATTCGGTTCCCGTCCAAACGCATCGCCCTGACAGGGCGGTTCATGAGCCGCCTGCTACACGGAACGGTTTTCCCCTTGAATCCCGCCCCGGAATGTAACATCTTACCTATTGATCTATTTCGCGTCGAAAATGACTGTCGGTCTTAACTGGAGTTAACTGTGTTCAACATTCCCCGTCTGCTTGTGTCAGGCGTAAGCAGGAGCGCGGGGAAAACCACGTTCTGCATCGGCCTGCTCGACGTTTTGCGACGCGGGGGGAGCGTCGTCCAGCCATACAAAAAAGGGCCGGATTATATAGACCCGATGTGGCTGTCAACCGCCTCCGGCAGGGAATGCAGGAATCTGGATTTTCACATGATGGGACGCGAGAATATCCTGCGTTCGTTCCAGAGCGCGTCAACCGGGGCGCAGATGGCGCTCATCGAAGGCAATCAGGGGCTTTTCGACGGACTCGACCTGGAAGGTTCCGATTCCACTGCGGCTCTGGCGCGTCTTCTGGACTCCCCGCTGGTTCTCGTCGTGGACTCTGCGCGTATGAACCGTGGCGTGGCCCCTCTGCTGTTCGGGTATGTAAAGTTCGACCCGGAATTAAAGATCGCAGGCGTGATACTCAACAAAGTCGGCAACCCCCGGCACGAATCCAAACTCGTCAAGGCGATAGACAGGTATGTGGGAATCCCAGTCCTCGGCGCCATACCCAGAATGTCCGGCGAGGTGGAGATGATGGAACGTCACCTTGGGCTTATCCCGGTTAAGGAAGACCCGGCCCTGCCGGAGAAGGTTCACGCCATCGGCTCGGCAATAGAGAAATATTGCGATGTCACGAAGTTTCACGAGATCGCGCATTCCGCCCAGCCGATGAAAAAAGCGAAACCGTGCATAAAACTTGAGCCAAAAAAACCTGACGTAAGGATAGGCGTGGCGATGGATCGGGCCTTCACATTCTACTACCCGGAGAATCTTGAGGCGCTCAAGGCCAACGGCGCGGAGATTGTCCCGTTCAGCCCATTGGCCGATAGCGATCTGCCGCAGGTAAACGCCCTTTACATAGGCGGTGGGTTCCCTGAGGTTTTCATGAAACAGCTTTCCGAGAACCACAACATGCTCCGGCGTGTGAGGGAAGAGGTCGAGGCTGGCCTGCCCGTTTACGGGGAGTGCGGAGGGCTTATGTACCTGTGCAGGTCTATCGTCTGGCATGGTGAGGCGGCGAAGATGGCCGGGGTGATACCTGCGGACGTGGAGATGACGAAAAAACCAGTGGGGCTAGGTTATGTCACGCTTAACGCCACCGGCGCGTGCGGGTGGCTCAAACCGGAGGGGACAATTCGGTGCCACGAGTTCCATCATTCGCGGTTGACCAACATAACGGGCGACCTTGTTTACGCTTACAAAGTCACGCGAGGGCATGGGATAACCGGCTCGAGTGACGGGGTGGTTTATAAAAACGTTCTCGCGTCGTACTCGCATCTGCATCACTGCGGGTCGCCTAACTGGGCGGAGGATTTCGTCAACCATGTCCGGGCTGTTGGGCGGACGACTTAGCTCATGATTGGAACACATATAACGGAAGCGAAGGATTGATCTTATGAGATGCGTCATTAAATACAGGCCGATTATCAGGAACACGTCGTCCGATCACCGGTCCGCCCTCAAATCGGCGTTTATCCGTGGGGACGAGCTTTGCCCTCCATGCCAGGCCGATGGGCGCAAGTCCACTATCGAGGAGCGGTACGGGGAATCTACCTGAGAAGGCGATGGAGCCTACGCCGTGTGCGTGGGCGAAAACGGGCAGATCAATCACGCCGTCTCGCTGGATGATTGACGGCGGCTATTAAAGAAGTGGAAACGCGATTGGCGGGGTTGTATCCTTGCAGGACGCTTTTTTTAACCCTCGCCCTTTGCGGGGGAGAGTGGGTGAAGGCCGGGTGAGGGGTAGAAAACCCTCGCTCACTATTTCTTGTGTAAAAGGCAAACTGTCAATAATGCCAACTCCTAAACGCACAGCCGTAGTCACCGGTGGAGCCGGATACATCGGTAGCCACTGCGTCGCAGAGCTAAGACGCGCCGGGTGGGAGACGGTTGTCGTGGACAACCTCGTTCATGGTCACAGGAAGGCCGTCACAGGCGGAGCCTTCGCCGAAGGGGACGTGGGCGACAAGCGGTTTATGGAAAGCGTCTTCTCGCGCTGGAAGACGGATGTGGTGTTTCATTTCGCCGGGTTCGCATACGTCGGCGAATCCGTGAAAGACCCGGCCAAATACTATCGCAACAACGTGGCCGGCGGGCTGGGACTGCTGTCGGCGATGACGAAAGCCGGGGTGAAATCGCTGGTTTTCTCGTCAACCTGCGCGGTGTACGGCGTTCCGTCGCAGATACCCATCCCGGAGACTCACCCCACAAACCCGATAAACCCATACGGCATGACCAAGCTCATGTTCGAGCGCATCATGGCCGATTTCGGTTCTGCGCATGGGTTGCGGTATGTGATACTCCGTTATTTCAACGCGGCCGGGGCCGACCTTTCGGGAACGCTTGGCGAAGACCACGACCCGGAAACTCATCTCATACCGCTTGCGATAGACTCTGCGATAAAACCAGACAGCGAGCTTACGATTTACGGGACGGATTATCCTACGCCCGACGGGACGTGCGTCCGCGATTACATACACGTCAACGACCTTGTGGAGGCGCATCTGCTGGCGGCGGATTATCTTGCGTCCGGCGGGGCTTCGGATATTTTCAATCTGGGCAACGGAGCTGGCAGGTCGGTTCGGGAGATTGTGGAAACCGTCGGCAGGGTGGCCGGAAAACCTGTGCGATTCCGTGAAGGGGCAAGAAGGGAAGGGGATCCGCCTCGGCTTATAGGCTCATCCAGCAAGGCGGAGACGATACTCGGCTGGAAACCGAAGCTTACGAGTCTGGACGAGATGATAAGCTCCGCGTTGCGGTGGCGTATTGAACACCCGGAAGGTTATGGGGAGTAGGGGCTAGGTTTTACACCCGCCCTGCGATGGTGGGTTCCCTTCTACGAAACCGCGCATTCATTGGGGGTTGTCGCCAAATGCTTAAAACAGAAGCGACAAACGCTGTTCGAGGTGTTCTTCACCTCGAACTTCTTGTCTTTTAATGTGAATTTATTCTTCCTTAATGACGACGGGGTGAAGAACACCCCGCCGAGCGGGAATAGTTTAATGCGATTGCCCTGGGAATCGTATTTTGCGCTTTATAGTGATATGGGAACTGATTAATAATAGTACATAATATCGCGTCGTATAAAAAGAGGGTCTCATGAGCCATCAGCGAGAGGATGATCCTGTGTTGGCCGAGATGGTCAATCGCCTGGTAGCGGCTTTCCAGCCGGAGCGGATATACCTTTTCGGTTCCCGCGCCAGGGGGGAGGCGGCCCATGACAGCGATTACGATCTTTTGGTGGTCGTGCCAAACGAAGCGGATACAGCCCGCCGGAAAAGCCGCCTTGCTTATCAGGCGTTGCGGGGAACGCGTGTGGCGGCCGATGTGATTGTGAAGACGAGGGATGAATTCGAAAGCCGCTTGGGCGTGGTAGCCTCGCTTCCTTCAGCGATTGCGCGGGAAGGCAAGTTGCTGTATGCCGCATGACCCGGCGCTGATCGAGGAAACGCGGGGTTGGCTGGTCAGAGGCGCCACTGACATCCGGGCGGCGGAGCATGACCTCGCCGCGTCTCCTCCCATTCTGTCCGACGCCGTGTTTCATTGCCAGCAGGCGGTGGAGAAAGCGTTCAAGGCTTTTCTCGTATGGCGCAATACGCCGTTTCGGAAAACCCACAGCCTTGAAGAAATCGGAGAACAGTGTATTGACCAAGACCCCTTCCTGAGAGACATCGTGGATAAAAGCGGTTCCCTTGACAGAATACGCCTGGAAGTTCCGCTATCCCGGCCCGCCGGAGGACCCAACCAGCGCTGAAGCGGAAGAAGCTCTTATGATTGCGAGGGAGGCTTATGAGGCTATCGTTTCAAGACTGCCGCGCGAAACATGGCCATGAGCCGTTAGCAGAAGATAAAACGGATAACTGCGGTTATATTTCTTTTATTGCAAAAGAAACTCGCTGGGACAATTTAGGGGAAAAACCGTTTTGTCATCCTTGCCCCAACATCTCCCACTCCATCAGCGAAGAAGGCGATGTGCCGCACAACCAATGGCTGAACCGCGCCTTTTCTGTGATATCCTTTTCTTATAAATATAAAACAATGTCCCCCTGGGAGGTTTAAATGAGAATTTCACTTGGCGGCAAGCTTATCGTTTCGCTGTGCGCGGTTTCCATGGTTGGTTGCGTGTCTGCGGAGCCAAGGACTACGGCGACGGTCACGTCCGGCGGCGGCCCCTCGATACAACAGGCCCAGCAGGAGGCGTACAACGGCCCGAAAGCCCGCACGGCTGTCAACAAATTCACGGTCAAATCCAGCAAAGGCCATCACGACCTTGGACAGGGCCTTGCGGACATGCTCACGACCGCGCTGTTTCATTCCAACAGGTTCATCGTGCTCGACAGGACAGACCACAAGGATGTCATGGCCGAGCAGGATTTGGGAGCGTCCGGCAGGATAAAACAGGAGACAGCCGCGCCCATCGGCCAGATGGAAGGCGCGGAGTTGTTGATTACTGCGGCGGTCACGGCTTTTGAGCCGGATGCGGCTGGCGGCATGGGCGGCGTTGGCGTGCCGGTCGGCGGCGGGGCGTTCCTGGGCGTTGGCGGCGGTGGGAAACAGGCGTACATGGCCATTGACCTCAAGGTGGTGGACACTAAGACCGGCAGGATAGTCGGCGCGGTGACGGTAGAAGGCAAATCCGTTGACTGGTACGCCGGAATCGGCGGGGCCATCGGCGGGGTGCCGGTGCCGTTCCTGCTTGTCGGTTATCAGAACACGCCGATGGAAAAAGCCATTCGCGTGTGCATCATAAAGGCGGTGGATTACATCGCCTCCCAGACCCCTGCCACCTATTTCCACAACAGGTGACGCCATGAGGTTTCACCATTTTGCGTTAATCGCCTTTGCGCTGGCTTTGGTTGCCGGCCACCAGGCGGAAGCGAGAGTTTTGTCCAGATCGGTCGTCAAGGTGGCGCAGGTGCGGGTGGTTCACGCCGCCAAGGACACGGCGATCAACCCGACGGCCTGGGGCGTAGACTCCGGCTATATCGGGCCGGGGGACATCAAACGGTTGCAGGGGATAGACATATACCTCGACACCTACAACCGGATCACCTCCGTGAAGTTCACCAGGAACACCACGCTGGGCGATACTGTGACCCAGCTTTTCAACGACGTGATGGAGCTTTCCATCGAGACGATAAAGCCCGGTTCCGAAAAGCCGGCGCAGGAGATACCGATAACCGTGCATAGCGCCGACGGGCTAACCTTTCCCTGAAAGAAGGGGGTCGTGAAAGCCTTATTGCTCGGCGGGGTGTTGTAGCCCGGAGGGCGGTCACCTCTCCATCCAATCACTTCGAAGAGTCCGGGGTGACGTCCCGCCGAGGCGGGACTAAAACATCCCGGACAGCGATAAGCGTTGTGACCGACTGGTTATGCAAAGCTTTCTGAAAGAAGACCTGAATTGAAAGCTCTTGTCCTTGATGGCGGCACAGTCCGGCTGGAGGAGCGATGGCCGTCTCCCTCGCCCAAACATGGGGAAGCCCTTGTCCGCGTAACCCTTGCCGGGATATGCAACACCGACCTTGAACTCGCCCGTGGATACATGGGCTTTTCCGGCGTTTTGGGCCATGAGTTCGTGGGCGTCGTGGAGCGGGCGCAGGACCCGGAGCTTATCGGCAAACGTGTTGTCGGCGAAATAAACCTCGCCTGCGGTGAATGCGCTTATTGCAGAGACGGTTTGAAAAACCACTGTCCGACCCGCACTGTGCTGGGAATTCTCGGCAAAGACGGCGCGTTCGCGGAGTATCTGACCCTGCCAGTCGAAAACCTTCACGAAGTCCCATCCTCCATCAGCGATGAAGAGGCGGTTTTCACCGAGCCTTTGGCCGCCGCATTTCAGATAACACGGCAGATTGTTATCACACCGTCCATGAAGGTTGCGGTGTTGGGCGACGGCAAATTGGGGTTCCTGGCCGCCCAGGCCCTCCAGCTCACCGGCGGGGACGTTATGGTGGTTGGCCATCATCCCGAGAGGTTGGAGATACTGTCGCGCCGGGGGATGCGAGCGGTTCTGGAGTCGGAAACGGCGGAATGGGGCAGGCGGTTCGACGTGGTGGTGGACGCCACAGGGTCGAGCTCCGGGCTGGAATCCGCGTACAGATTGGTCAAGCCACGCGGGAAAATAGCGCTTAAAACGACCGTCGCAAAGAGGGAACCGTTCGACCTTAACCGCCTTGTGATAGACGAGGTGACGCTCGTCGGCTCCCGTTGCGGGCCGTTCGACGCCGCGCTGTTGGCGCTCGCCAGAAAAGCCGTGGATGTAAAGCCGCTCATCTCGCGCACAATGCCTCTGAGTGAAGGAGTGGAGGCCATGCGGCTGGCCGTAACCCCGATGAAGGCGCCGAAAATACTGCTTTCCATGCGATGAACGCCGCCTTAGCTGAAATCCCGGTTATAATGAAAGTTCGGGACTATCCGGTTGGAGAATAGAGTGGTACGCATACCGATAGACAAAGATAAAATCGCGGAGTTTTGCAAACGCAGGCGTATAAGCAGGTTTGCGTTTTTCGGCTCCGTTTTGCGCGACGACTTCGGCCCGGATAGCGACGTTGACGTGCTGGTGGAGTTTGAGCCGGGTTTGGGAATAACGTTTGCCAACCGGGTCGAGATGCTCGATGAGCTTTCCGCTATGTTCGGGCGAGAGACGGATTTGGTGGACAAAAGATATCTGAATAATCCATATCGACGTTACGAGATTGTCTCGTCGGCGGAGACTGTTTATGCCAGTCAATGAAAGGGATGCTTCGTATCTTTTCGATATTCTGAAGGCGGCGGGGAAAATAGCCAAATATGTTGAAGGGAAGAAAGCTGATGATTTCCAAAATGATGACCTTTTACGTGACGCAGTGGAGCGCAATCTGGGGATTATCGGTGAGGCAGTCCGGAGATTATCGGGGTCATTCAAGGAAGAACATTCAGATATCCCATGGCGTGGCGTGATAGCTCTTAGGAACGTTCTTGTTCATGAGTATGACAGCGTAAGTGGCGAGGAAATTTGGGATGTCGTCACTGTTCATCTTCCCCGGTTGGCTGACGCTATCCGTCCAATCATGCCACCTCCCCCTTCTGGAGTTGAAGGTTAACTTAAATGCACCCAATCCTGTTCCAGTTCGGCCCCATAACGCTCCACACTTACGGGCTTCTTGCGGCTTCCGGTTTCCTTCTGGGAATAGCGTGGACGGCAAGGCTTGCCCGCAGGGAAGGGGTTATTGACCAGCAGGTCGTCTACGACGCTTCGTTCTGGCTCATAATATCGGCGCTGGTCTCTTCCCGGCTGGCCTATGTGATAGTCGAGTACCGCCACTACATCTCAAACCCGCTCGGCGTGTTCAAGATTTGGGAAGGGGGGCTGGTCTTCTACGGCGGGGTGATAGGCGCGGTGGGCGCGCTGATACTGCTGGCGCGCATATACAAGTTTGACGTGTGGCGGTTCGCCGACCTTGCCGCGCCGGGGGGCGCGTTGGGCCATGCGGTGGGCAGGCTGGGCTGTTTTTTCGCGGGTTGCTGTTACGGCCAGCCGACGGATGTCCCTTGGGCCGTCACGTTCAACGACATCCATTCCATCGCGCCCATCGGCATACCGCTTCATCCCACGCAGTTATACGACGCGCTCAACGAACTTGTCGTATTCTCCGCGATAACGATACTCTGGCCTCGCAGGAAATTCGTCGGCCAGATTTGGTGGACGTGGGTGGGGTTGTACGCCGTGGGACGCGCGATTGTAGAGACGTTCCGGGGGGATCCGCGCGGCGCATTGCTGGACGGAGTCCTCTCAACGTCGCAGACTGCGGCTGTTGTGGCGGTGGCGCTGGCCCTCTTCTTTTATTTTAAAAACAGGAAAGCGTTCACCGGCGATGACAATGACGGCAAAAAAAGAAACACTAAGAGTTCCGCCTGAATCAGCCGGGACCAGGTTTGACAAGTTCCTTGCGGAAGCTATGCCCAACCTGACGCGGTCGCGGCAGAAAAAACTTTTCGACGAGGGCCACATCCTGCTCAACGGCGCGCAGGTCAAACCATCGGTCAAAGTGAAATCCGGCGACTCGGTGGAAGTGGAGATTCCGTCCGTGACGCCTATATCGGCGCAACCGGAGGATATCCACCTCGATGTGGTTTACGAAGACGCGGATATCATCGTGATCAATAAACCGGCGGGAATGGTCGTCCACCCGGCGGTGGGGCATTTCACCGGAACGCTTGTCCACGCGCTTTTGAGCCATTGCGGATCGTCGCTATCCGGAGTGGGAGGGGAAGAGCGCCCCGGGATAGTCCACCGGATAGACAAGGACACCACCGGCCTCATCGCCGTCGCCAAAAACGACGAGGCGCATCACGCGCTTTCAAGCCAGCTTGCGGAGAGAACCCTTTCGCGGACATATATCGCCGTAGTCAAAGGCTCGCCCAAAACGCCGGAGGGCGTGGTGGACGCGAACATCGGCAGGAGCCACGGGGATAGGAAGAAGATGGCTACCCTCAAAACGGGCGGGCGCGTGGCCGTTTCCAAATACAAAACGCTTCAGACGCTCCAGACGGTGCGAAAATCAAGCGTGCTGTCGGTGTCGCTGGTGACGGGGCGGACGCACCAGATACGAGTCCACATGGCGCATATCAACTGTCCGGTGATAGGCGACCCGGATTACTCCCGCGACGGGAAATACCCGATAAGGCGGCAGGCTCTGCACGCATGGAAGATGAAGCTGACACACCCCCGCACAGGCGAGGCGATGGAGTTCACCGCGCCTTTGCCTAAAGACATGGCGGACTTGATAAAGAGCCTGGGGGGCGACCCGTCGCCGTTTCTGTAGTTGTTGAGAGAGTCTTCTTTTTCTCGGTGAAGCCTCTTTTTGCCATCCTGAGGAAGCCTTTGCGACCGTTGTCATCCTGAGGGAGTCTTCGACCGAAGGATCAATAAAGTAGAATAAAACATTCTTTTAGATAGATTCTTCGCTTCGCTCAGAATGACAATGTTTTGTCATCCTGAGGGAGTCTTCGACCGAAGGAT
>JADGAO010000140.1 GCA_015231995.1 Nitrospinota bacterium
AAAACTTTTCCGCTTCCGGGTACATATGGAAGCGGATTAGCATCTTTGCCGCCTCCGTCATCGGAAGCAAAGAAAACGGGGCCACTTCGCCGGAGTTCAACGCCTGTTTGACGAACCGCGAGGCGATAGTCCGCCTCTCGGTTTCGGTTTCGGGGTTTTCGGCGGAGAGGTCCATCCTGTCCAGATATTCGTCCAGGGCTTTTTTCACGACGGCGAGCCTGCCGAGCAGTAGGTGCAGTAGCTTTTCCCGCAACACGTCCAGAGTCCCCGGCTTGACGACGCATTCGTCCACGCCGGCCTGCGCGGCGGCCATTATCTGCTCTCTCTTCTCCTCGTCGACGAGAAGTATGAAGAGAGTTTTTTTAGTGTCTTTTGTCGATCTGGTTTTTTTCAAAAGGTCATAGCCGGAGAGGCCGGGGATATCCCAGTCGGCGAAGACTATTTCGGCGCGTTTGCGGCCGGGCGAGCTTTCGCCGGTGATCCCGCCCCACGCTTCGCCTCCGTCCCCGGCCTCGCAGATATCCTGAAAGCCCAGGCGCGAAAGATAGCCACGCAGGGCCGTGCGTGTAGCCCCAACAGGATCCGCTATCAGAACTCGCATCGCCGTACCCGCTCGCCTACTTTATAAGTAACGTCCATCCTGAATATATTCTCGACCAGACAGCGCAAACTGTCAACCGGCGTTTAGGAGCGGCGTTTAGGAGCGCGGGCGTCCCGCCCGCAGAGTCTGAATGCCGCCTCGATGGCGGCGTTCAGAAGGAAAGAACGTGGGATGACACAGGGCGTCTGCGATTTAAGAGATGAAGGTCTTTGGCGTTCCACCGGGGCATTTAGCCCCGATAAAACGCTTGCGGGCGGGACGCCCGCGCTCCCAGGTAAAGAAAACACCCAGCTCAGCGAGAATCGTTTTAATGCGATTGCCCTGGACGCTTCGCGGACTTTTCTTTCAACGCCCAGCCGTAGCGGCTATAATTAATGATTTGCTCCACAAAGGGACTTATGCTGTTTGAGAATACGCGCCTTGCGGCGATGGGCTACCTCCTGCCGCCGAGGGTGGTCACTTCCGCCCAGATAGAAGAGAGGCTCGCCCCGGTCTACTCCCGCTTAAAGCTTCCGGCGGGCAGGCTTGAGTTGATGACCGGCATCCGGGAACGCAGGTTCTGGAACCCGGGCGCGTCTCCGAGCCAGGTTGCGATGGAGGCCGCGCGCAGAGCTTTGACGGCGGCGGATTTCCCTGCGGATCGAATCGGCGCGCTTTTCCACACGTCCGTCTGCAGGGATTTCCTGGAACCGGCCACCGCAAGCGTGGAACATCACGGACTGGGTCTGCGCCCGCAATGCCTCAACTTCGACATCTCCAACGCCTGCCTCGGCGCGTTAAACGGGATGATCGCGCTTGCGTGCATGATAGAGCTTGGCCATGTGGAGGCGGGGCTTGTCGTTGCAGGCGAGATGGGCGAAGCTCTGGTGGAAAGCACGATAAACGCGATGCTCAACGACCCAAACGTTTCGCGGCAAAGCATAAAACCGGCCTTCGCTTCGTTGACGATAGGATCGGGGGCCGTCGCCATTGTGCTCGCGTCGAAAAAGGCCGCGCCCAACGGCCACAGGCTCGTCGGCGGCGTGGCCAGGGCCGACACCAGCGGAAGCAAGCTTTGCACAAGCCCGCAGGACACAGGTTTTGGCTCCGGGGCCGCGCCGTTGATGGCGACGGACTCCGAAGAGTTGATGAAAGCCGGTTGCGCGCTTGCCGCCGAGACGTGGAAAGATTTCACTGCCCAGACGGGCTGGGGAGTGGGCGACGTGGCGAAAAGTTTCACCCATCAGGTCGGCTCCGCGCACAGGCGGCTTTTATACGACTCTATCGGGCTTCCCATCGCCAACGATTTCCCGACGCTCGAATTCCTCGGCAACGTAGGTTCGGTGTCGCTCCCCATCACGCTTGCGATCGGGGCGGAGCGCGGACTGCTCGCAAAGGGCGACAAGGCGGCTCTGCTTGGCATAGGCTCCGGGCTTAACTGCGTTATGCTTGGGGTCGAATGGTGAGGCGATGACGGTGAACCTCGAAGAGATACAAACCGAATACCCTTTCATCCCGGAAACGCTGGATATCGGCGGCCACAAGTTAAGCTATCTGGACGAAGGACCGAGAGACGCGCCCGCCATACTGGCGCTTCACGGAAACCCTACATGGTCGTTCCATTTCCGCAAACTCATTCTGGCCCTGCGCGGCAAATACCGCGTTATCGCCCCAGACCATATGGGATGCGGTCTTTCCGACAAACCGCAGGATTACCCCTACACGCTTGAGACGCACATCAAAAACGTCACAACGCTCGTCGAGAGCCTCGGCCTCAAACAGATAACGCTGGCGCTTCACGACTGGGGCGGGGCGATAGGGTTCGGGTACGCGGTCAACAGGCCGGAGACTATACGCTCGCTGATACTCTTCAACACCGCCGCATTTCCCTCGGAGAACGTCCCTGCGCGGATACGGCTGTGCGCGGTTCCGTGGCTCGGGGAATTCCTTGTCCGAAAGCTCAACGCGTTTGCGGGCGGCGCTGTCACGCTTGGGATGGCCGTCAACAAGCCCGGACTGCTTACCGACGCGGTGAAACGCGGATACCTCGCCCCTTACGACAGCTGGGAAAACAGGATAGCCGTCGCCCGTTTCGTGCAGGACATACCGATGAACGATACACATCCGACGTATCCGCTGATAAAATCCATCGGCGAAAAGCTTTCGCTGTTCGAGAACACGCCGTCGCTGATTTTGTGGGGGATGAAGGATTTCTGTTTCAGCGGCGCGTTTCTGGAAGAGTGGCTCAAGCGCCTCAAAAATACGGAGGCCCACATGCTTATGGACGCGGGGCATTTCGCCATCGAGGACGCAGGCGAGCGCGTCATCCCGATGATAAGGTCGTTCCTTGAGCGCACCGGCGTATAACATCGGCTCGCTTATCACGGAGTCCGCCCGCAAGGCTCCGTCCAAACCCGCCGTCTTTGCGCCTGTGAAAGACGCGCCCGACGGCTCCATCATCCATCGTAGCTGGACGTTTGACGAACTCAATACGGCCTGCAACCAGTTCGCGCACGGCCTCAAATCGCTGGGGATATGCGACGGGGCGCGGACGCTATTGATGGTCACGCCGGGGTTCGAGTTTATCGCGCTCGCCTTCGCGCTGTTCAAGACCGGCGCTGTTCCGGTGATGATAGACCCGGGGGTGGGGCGCCATAACCTGCTTGACTGCATAGAGAGGGCGGAGCCGGAGGCGTTGATAGGCGTCCCGAAAGCGCATCTGGCGCGTGTTTTGTTCCCACGATATTTCAGGTCGGTAAAAACCAGCGTAACCGTCGGAAGACGCTGGCTGTGGGGCGGATACTCGATTGAAGAGGCGAGGGCGAAAACGGACGCGCCATTCCCCGACGCAAACACAAAACTTACCGACACGGCCGCAATACTCTTCACCACAGGCTCCACCGGCGCGCCCAAAGGAGTCGTCTATGAGCATGGGGTGTTCAAGGCGCAGGTTGATTTGATACGAGGCCATTACGGGATAACGGAAAACGACGTGGACATGCCCGCGTTCCCGCTGTTCGCTCTTTTCTCTGTGGGAATGGGGATGAGCGTTGTCATACCCCGGCTCGACCCGACCAGCCCAGCCTCCGCCGACCCTGCCAAGATAGCTGGCGCGATACGCGACAAGTCCGTTACCTTCACATTCGGCTCCCCCGCCATCTGGCGCAAGGTGAGCGCGTATTGCCACGACAACAGGATAACCCTGCCGACTCTTAAAAAAGTCCTGATGGCCGGGGCGCCCGTGAGGGAGGAAATCCATCAGCGACTGCTTGGCGGGATTCTGCCCGAAGGGGCGGTGACGCATACTCCGTTCGGCGCGACGGAAGCCTTGCCCGTGTGCGACATGACGGGCGCGGAAGTTTTGGCGGAGACGGCGCAGTTGACGCGGGCTGGACGCGGCTATTGCGTGGGACGGCCCCTGCCCGGAATCGGGGTGGAGATAATCGGGATCAGCGACGGCCCCATCGAGACGTGGGACGAGTCGCTCAAACTTGCGTCGGGTGAGATCGGCGAGATCGTGGTCAACGGCCCCGTTGTGACCAAAGAGTATTTCCGCCTGCCGGAGCATACGCGCATGGCGAAGATACGCGACCCCAGAACCGGCGTGATACGCCACAGGATGGGCGATGTGGGTTACATTGACGAGAAAGGCCGGTTATGGTTTTTGGGGCGCAAAAACCACAGGGTCGTCACGGAAGATGGAACGCTTTTCACGATAGCGGTGGAGGCGATTTTTAACAACCACCCGGACGTGTTCCGGTCGGCCCTTGTCGGGGCGGGCTCCGCTCCCCTCCAGACCCCGGTGATAATAATCGAACTCAACGCCGACACAAGGCGGCGAGACGGAAAAAGGATCGCAGAGGAGCTTTTTGACATCGCGGGGAAAAGCCCGGTGGCGGGGGCTGTGAAACATTTGTTGTTCCATCCCTCGTTCCCGACGGACGCGCGTCACAACGCGAAGATATTCCGCGAAAAACTGAAAGTGTGGGCGGAAACGAAACTTTCAGGGGCGCACACGAAAGGTTGAGGGATCAGGATTGTCATCCTGAAGGAGCCTTTGCGACTGAAGGATCAACGCCGTTGTCATCCTGAGGGAGGCCCCTTTTTGTCATCATGAAGGAGTCCTCGACTGAAGGATCAAAGTATAATAGAACATTCTTTCGATGGATTCTTCGCTGGCGCTCAGAATGACAATGTTGTCACTCAGAATGACAATGTTTTTGTCATCCTGAGGGAGCCTTTGCGACCGAAGGATCGAAGTAAAATAGAATATTCTTTTTCGATAGATTCTTCGCTGGCGCTCAGAATGACAATATTGCGAACGTGATGGATTATGCAAAGGTCTCCTTTTGGAAGACGTTTCCATTCCAGCCGCCACCTTGGTTATAATGAATCGTTTTTCCTTTTCGCCCGGCAAAGCGGCGGGAGGGCTCCGGCAAGTCCGGGGCGGAATACGCGGATTACATAGAGGTGTATAAAATGTTTTTCCGTTCGTTTTCTGGCGTTAACCCATGAGGGCGTTAGTCACCGGAGGGGCCGGATTCCTCGGGCGGTATATCGTCGAAAAACTCCTGAAACGCGGGTGGGACGTGGTTTCCCTCTCACGCAACCACCACCCGGAGATACTCACTCGCGGCGTGACGACGATAAGGGCGGACATCCGCGACCGTCTCCTGCTCACCGACCTGTTCGAAAAATTCGACGTCGTCTTCCACACGGCCGCCCATGTGGGGATATACGGCAAGTACGAGGATTTTTACGAGACGAACGTCACCGGCACGCGCAACGTCATATCCGCGTGCGTGATCAACTCGGTCAAACGCCTTATTTACACCAGCTCCCCTTCGGTTACTTTCAGGGGCAAGCCCGAAGAGTGGGCCGATGAAACGGCCCCGTTCCCCAAAAGGTTCAACTCTTACTACGCGAAGACGAAAGCCATTGCGGAGTGGGAAGTGCGCAGGAACAGCGGGCGCCTTAACATGTTGTCCTGCGCCATCCGGCCCCACCTTATCTGGGGGCCGCGCGACACTAACCTTATCCCACGGCTTCTGGCGCGCGCCGACGAGGGAAAGCTTGCGATAGTCGGCGACGGTAAAAACCTTGTGGACATGTCTTATGTGGAAAACGTGGCGGACGCCCATATCGTGGCGATGGAGGAGCTGTTCCCGGGAAGCCCTGCGGCGGGAAGCGTCTATCTCATATCGCAGGGGGAGCCGGTGAACCTGTGGGACTGGACAAACAAAATACTCAAGCGGCTCGGAAGGCCCCCTGTGACAAAACGCATCCCATATCCGCTCGCCTACGCCGCAGGAGCGGCCTATGAGGCGCATCACCGGTGGAATAAAATCTACACGGAGCCGCCGATGACCCGGTTTCTGGCCCAGCAACTGGCCATGCCGCACTATTACAATATCGGCAAAGCCCAGCGCGAGTTGGGTTTCAAAGCCAGGATCAGCTCGGACGAGGGGCTGGAGAGACTGGCGAAAAGCCTAGGCTATTAGAGGGGATTCCTAATTTGTAGGGGCGGACCCGGTGGGTCGCCCTTCCTGATCCGGGCGACCCACCGGGTCGCCCCTACATCACAGTAGAACGCAAAATCCAAATTCAACTTCGGAATCCGGGATTAGGCGCCTTTCATCTTCCGCAGGGCGGCGTCCAACTCTGCGAAAGAGGGTTTGACGTCAACGGGAACCACACGCCTGCCGAACTCGATGGCTATCTGCGGGGGTTCGCCGCCGACGAAAGCCACGATTGTTTCCTTGATGACACGCATGTACTGCAACTCGTCGAGGGCGAACTTCTCGAGCCTCTTGCCCATAGGCCCTACAAAACCGTAACTGCCCAGTATGCCCAGAAACGTTCCCACGAGGGCCGCGCCGATGCTGTGGCCGAGCACCTCCGGCGGTTCGGCCATCAACCCCATCGTGATGACCACGCCCAACACCGCCGCCACGATGCCGAGGCCGGGGAGCGATTCGGCCACGAAAGCCATCCCCGACGAGGCCACCATCATCTCCTCGTGTTGCGCGTCAAGCTCCGCGTCGAGTATAAGCGAAAGCTTGCTGTGGGATATCTTGGTGGTCGTGATTATGCGGAACGTGTCGGTGATGAAGTCACGCGCATGGTGGTTGGTCATGACGCTGGGGTATTTTTTGAATATGCCGCTGTTCTGAGGCTTTTCGATGTCGCCTTCTATGGAGGCGACCCCGTCTTTCCTTATCTTCTGGAAAATCTCGTTGAGTAGCTTGAGCATGTCCATATAGTCGCTTTTGCCGCGCATCTTGCCCGTCAGGACGTATTTGAAGCCGCCGAGTATCACCTTGAGCATTGACGGCGGATAGGCCGTCACCAGGGCGCCCAAAGCCGCGCCGAATATGATGACGACTTCCGCCGGTTGCAGGAGCACCACGAGGTTGCCATGTTCCATCAGGTAGCCGCCGACGACGCCGGCGAGGACGATGACGATACCTATTATCGCGAACATACGCTCACAACATCCAAAACATTATTCATCGGCGCCCAGACAGAGAATGTAACAAAACCAGCCACACGCAAGGTTAAACTTTATAACATAACCAAGCGTTCGGATTCCATGTGTATTTTACTCCCGGGCGCCTTCAAACTCCATTGCGCTTTTCACGGACCCTGATTCCCTGATATGAAGAAGAGAAGGCCCTCAAAATTATTACCCTGAGCTCCTGAGCTTGCCGAAGGACGAAGGGTGAAAACAACTGTTGTTGCCATGCTTCGACAAGCTCAGCATGACATTTGTTTGTGGCGCTCTTATCAGGGAATCAAGTGAAAATCCCGCAAATCATGGTAAAATTCTGAAAGTTCGCAAAACGGCGACCATGGCCGTTTTGCCCTGAGCCATCAATAAAAAAACAGGCGAGGATAACGGATAGCCGCCAAAACGGTTGTCCGCTTCCGGGGGGCCATGACGTGAAAAAAATAGAGGCGATCATCAAGCCCTTCAAGCTCGACGATGTCAAGGACATCCTCACCGAGATCGGCGCGCAGGGGCTGACCGTAACCGAGGTCAAAGGCTTCGGGCGGCAAAAAGGACACACGGAGCTGTATAGAGGCGCCGAGTATGTGGTGGATTTCCTGCCTAAAATAAAAGTGGAGATGGTCGTCGCCGACGACATGGTAGAACAGGCCGTGGAAGCCGTAATCAAAACAGCGCGCACCGGCAGAATAGGCGATGGGAAAATTTTCGTGCTTCCCGTCGAGGAGGCGGTCCGAATACGCACGGGCGAACGAGGCGATTCTGTAGTCTGAACGGACATTGATAAATTCGTGTTCGGGGGCTTTTTGTGGGAGGCTCGCCGGATAAAAGAAAAGCCGTCCGCCTTAAGGGGGAATGAGAGGGGGGATTAAGGCGGACGGCTTAATGTGGCTTTACTTTATGAACCCTTGACTCCACATTGCAGAGTTTTTGGCTTTTCCAGAGGTCGCCAAACGAAAACTGCTGGCTTCCCTCCGTTGAAAAACATCACATATCATGCCTTTAGATTATAGCAATAGCCGTGCCATAAAAGAATATTCTTAAAAATCAATACGTTCGTATTTTGCCCATTTTCGGGTTGGATAAACCGTTTAATCGGTGTTACAGTGGTGTCCTTATTCAGGACACTAGTTTTAGCGGATAGTCTTGATTCTGGACAGAAAAAGGGCCTTGCACTGCGGAGTCCTGATGATATTGCCGGGGAGCGGTTTATTCTTTTGAGTTATTTTCTGAGCGGATGGCGGTCAAGGCTTCGTTTTCCATATTGTAGATTTCGAGCCATTTATCGAGATCGGCCATGCTGAAAAGTTTTTTAACCGCAGGCTGAAGCTCGCAGAATTTAAGGGATCCTTTTTTTTTCTTGGCGGTTTTAAACCGGCTTATAAAAAGGCCCACCGTCACGGAATCCATTATATTTACTTGCCTTAGGTTCAGCACAATCTTGCCCCCCCCATCGCCCAAAGCGTCGTCCACTGCGGTTTTCAGCTTGTCGAGGGTGGAGGAAATAAGCTTTCCGTTGAGCCTGAATATAGTGATCCCGTCTTCTGTCGCAAACTTGCCGATTACCATCAGGATATCCTAAATGAAAAGAAAAAGATGACTCGCCGTTACCGAATTGAACGAAATAGCATAAAAACAAACAGAAGAGAGTCTGTTTCAATCAGCCGAAACCCAAAAGCTTTCTGCTGACCAAAACGTTCAATCTTCC
>JADGAO010000141.1 GCA_015231995.1 Nitrospinota bacterium
TCATCGGCTCGCGTTTTGGGGACAGGTCTGTATCCTGCCGCGATACGAGCGTCGTGGCCGACGGGCCTTCTTCGTAGAACTCCACCTCGCTACCGGGGTCGAGTTTTTGCGTGTTCAAAAGGTACGACACGTCCACCCCGTAAACGTTCACATACGTCGCCGGAACGGTCAAAGCCAACGCGATGATCGCATAGGGCGCGAACGCCATCCGGTTTCTTGCGAGCGTCATCACAGCCCCGCCCACCACCATAAGCAGGCCCATCAGCATCACACCTTTGTGTATGCCGATAATGGGAATGACGAAAAAACCAGCCGCGATCGAGCCAAGCACGCATCCAGCTGTGTTGATGGCGTAAAGCCGGCCGACGTCCCCGCCCGCTTTGCCGCCACGCGGCTTGGCCGATTCCAGGGCCAGCGGGAACCCCGCCCCCATGAAAAACGCGCTTGGGAAAACCGCTACTAAAGCCAGCGCCACGAACGGCGCCATCGGCTCCGCCCCGGGTATGAGATTGAGGAAAGAGTCTTTAGGAATCACGCCTGCGATCAGCTCGGTGATTGGCTGGTTCGCGGAGAACATCACAAGAGAGACCAGCGCAAACCATCCCACCCCCAGCATGGAAAACCCGAACAGGGCGGACGAGTCCAGCTTTACACGCCGCAGAACAAACGACGACGCCGCGCCGCCAATCCCGATGCCTGCCAGGAAAATGGAGAGTATCAGCGAAAATGCGTAAGTCGTGTTGTTGAGCGTAAGAGTAAGAGTCCGCGTCCAAAGAACTTCCAGAGCCAACGCGCAAAACCCGGACAACCCGAAAAGAGCCAGCGGCAGTGAATCCAGTTTCTCAGAGTCCGGCGCGGATCGTTTTTTCTTTTCTTCATCCGCCGGTTGCGTCCATGACGTCTCTTTGAAGAACGTCCAGACGACGGCGCCGATGATTATGTTCAGGGCCGCGCCCACGCGCAGTGTGTTGGACAACCCCAGGTGTTCCACCATGAAAAATCCGGTGGCCACGCATCCGGCCACCGCGCCGAGCGTGTTGACCGCGTACAGCCTCCCGGCGGTAGAACCTGTTCCCGGCCCAGTCTGGGCGAAGTGGCGGACGAGAGCGGGAAGCGTGCCGCCCATCAGAGTCGCAGGAATCACAAGTATCGCCACGGCAAGCGCGAACCTGATGGCCGTGACGTATGGAGTTACGCCCTCGGCTCCTGAATGAAGCGCAAGGTAGATTTTCCCAAGAACGATGAGGAAGACTGGAAACAGAAGAACGTACACGCCCAACGCCGCTTCCAGTGTGGCGTACAACCGCAGAGGCGCCAGACCCTTGTCAAGCCTGCGCCCGGCCAGCTCCGCCCCAAGCCCCAGCCCGCCCATGAACGCCGCCAGAACCGCGCCGACCGCGTGGACGCTCACCCCGAAAAGAAGGGATAACTGCCTGGCCCAGACTATTTCGTAGGCCAGTCCGGCCGCGCCGGAAAAAAGGAAGAGAAGCGTAAGGGCTATACGAACCTGGGCTGGAGGAATCATTGTTGGCGAAGCATGTCTTTTGCAGGGGCGAGCTTAACCTTAAGCTGTTTATTGCCTTCCAACAGCATGGCGTTATCGAGCGCGCCTATCTTGTCCATAGAGCCTTCCGTGAACCATATCTTTCCGCCCGGCCCCGCCCATATGGAGTTCGGGTACGATTTGCCGGTCGGCACGTCGAACGCCTGAAAGGCGCTGGTGGAGGAAGTGAACTTGACGATCCTGTTGTCCGTCCCCTGAATCATCCAGACGTTGTCCTTGTCGTCAATGGCGATATCCTGCGTACCTTTGTTTTTTGGAAGCGTATAGTCCTTGGACTCCCCGGTCTTGGGGTCGAACCGGGTGAGGGCGTTATCAACCATCTTCATGTACCAGATAAAACCCTTGGAATCCACGAGCGTCCCGATGGCGGATTGAATCTGCGGGCCGATCTTCCACTCCGCAAACTTTTTGGTGGACGGGTCGAATTTCGTAATCTTATTGCCCGCCCTCTGGATGAACCATATCCCGCCATGAGCGTCTTCGGCAAGGTCGTACGAATTGCTCAGGTTGGTCGGGATGGTGTAATCGATAAATTTCTCCGTCTTCGGGTCGAACACCGTGAGCAGGTTGCTGTTCCAGCCGAGCGTCCACACCCTGCCGTCCCTTGTCGCCAGTATGGTGGCAGGATTCGTCTTCGGCGTCGGCAGGAAATATTCCGTGAACTTGCCGCTCTTCAGGTCGAACTTGCATATGGCGTTGACGTCCTGTTCGGCTATCCAGAAAGTGTTTCCATCCTTGCTGATTGACATGTCAAGAGGCTCGCTCTTGGTGGATGGGATGGGGTATTCCTTGAATTCCTCTTTGGCCGGATCGAAAACCGTAAGCTTGTTGGCCCGGAACTGGAGGAACCAGACCTTCCCCGAAGGAGCAACCTTTATGGAATTCGGATAGGAGCCGGGGTTGCCGTATGCGTATTCCTTGATAATATCCCCCGCCCGCGCATCGGCGGCGGGCAGGAGAAACGACAAAACCAGCGCAACGCTTCTGACGAACATCCCGCCATCAATCTTTCTTCGCGCGGGTTTTAAATATGACCACAGCTCCGCCCAGCGCCAGAAGAATGAGAAGGCCCGCCGCGCCGTATTTATAGAGCAAGGTTTTCTTGCCATGCTCTTCCTGGTCGGCAAGCTTCTTAAGATTCTCCTCTGCGGCGTTTTTAGGAGCGATACCCACAGAGGCGGGCACGCTTTTACGAACGAGCCGGGCGATCTTGTTGGCCATCTGCCCGCTTTCGGTGAACCAGACGTCGCCTTTGCTGTCTATGGCCACGCCCATCGGCTGGCTGTGCGAGCCGGCGATATCGAAAACGCCCCATTTGAGATTGTCCTGGTCGAAATAGCCTATTTTGCCCAACATGCTATCAACCACCCAAATCCTGTTGTCGGCCGCAATGGCGATGGCCTGCGGAACCGCGTTGTAGCCGATCAGGTCCACCGCGCTGAAAGCTTCCACTTCGGGGATAAGCACGCCCAACTGCTTTGTCTGCGGCTGGCAGAACCAGAGCTTCCCGGCTTTGTCGAACCTCATCTGCCCCGGCTGGGCGGCATGGATGTTTATCGGAAACTTCCTGAACGTTTTCGTCTCGGGCTGATAACGTCCGATGTAGTTGCCGTTGACTTCGCCAACCCAGACGTTCCCCTTGTCATCCACGGCGATACCCATGGGGCATGTGCCCTCGCCAAGGCTCATCTCTACGATTTTTTCGGTGGACTGATCCACGTAGCCGAACTTGCCGCCGTTCTTCTCCACAAACCATATCCTGCCGTGGGGATCGGCCGCGATGTCGTATGGCTGGGCGTTTTTGTTCGGCAGGAGAAATTCCACGAACTCCTCTTTTTCCGGGTCGAAACGTAAGATGGAGTTGCCCAAAAGCAGAACGGTCCAAACTATCCCGTCCTTGTCAATGACGAGACTGCCAGGCCCTCCGACGCTGAAAACGTTCATGGTGTTTTCAGGCATCGTCTTGTTGGACGGATCGTATTTCCAGGCTGAGTCTGGAAGGTCTTTGGTCGAGGGTATCCTGTATTCCTTAAGAACCCTGCTGGCGGGATCGAATACGGCGATGTTGTTGCCAGCCGATTCGGTGAACCAGATGCGGTCTTTTTTATCCACCGTTATCCCATAAGGGGAACTGTAAGGCTTCGGAAGAGAGAACTCTTCAATCGTTACCGGGCCTGAAAGCGGCGTCGCGGTTAGAACGGACACCACCGGGTCGACAGCTTCGCCTTTTACCGCGCCGATAGCCAGACCGGGCGCAAAGATCGTGACCGCAATTAATGAAAACAAAAAGACCGACGCGGCGGCCGGTCTTTTGGTCTCCTTTTCGCCTGATACCCTTATTGGGCGGGCGTTACCAAGTAAACGTAGGTTCATACATATGCCTCATTTGCCAGTTGGCGTCCTTATATCCACCTTCGGCGCTTTCCATATTATAGGCGGCGTGCCCGGTACCGCTAGTATCAGCCTCGACTTTGCCAGCTGTGTACTTGCCAACGCCTATTTGCAAGGCGCGCTCCACACTGTAATACTTGAAAACGTCCACGGGAGGAATCGCCATCCGCGGACCCATCCCCGGGTTATGGCAGGCGTCGCATCCGAGAATCTTGGCCTGATGTCCGCTCTTTACCGCTACTGCGGCGATGACAAGGCCGAAAACGATCGCCGGAATCCCGTAAACAAAACTCTTCACCAAGCCGGATTTCATCGCGGACGCCTTGTTCATGACGCCTTTGAGGCCCGGTATTCTGGCGAAAGGTATCCGCCCGGCAAATGGAAGCAAAAACAAAAGAACCCCGATGACGATAGGGGTGATCGGCATCAGAAACAGATATCTCTTCCAACTGCCGCCGAATGTCCAAAACGGTTGCCAGAGCATAAGGAACAACCACTCCGGCCCAGGCACGTTTTCGCCATCGTCAGGAAGCGGACTCATTGCAGGGGCGTCGTCGGGAACCGGGAATTGGTATGCAAGGTACCCTACAACCGCCAAAACGGCGATCATTACAACAGATAAGGTCAGCACATAATGCGGCCACCACTTGACGGATTTCTTTCCAGCCGCTTTTTCCATGGTTTCGCTCATGATGTTACAATCTTTCCCCTAAACTTTACCGGAAAGCCCAATCCGTCTCATGAGGATTATGTGAATCCTCCACACCATCACAAGCAGGAGAGGAAGAAGCATTATATGCACGGCGAAATTCCTTCCCAGTGTGAAATTGGACAAAAGCGGCTCTTTAAGGAAATGACCCGCCACGGGTATCAAGGCCACCCAGTCCGCCCAGATGATAAGCTCCCAATAACTGCGCCAGTCCCACGGCATGATGATGCCGGTGATAAGCAGTAGCGCGTATATCATCGCCAGGGTAAGGCCGGTCCACCAGTTAAGCTCCCTGGGCGCGCGATAGGCCCGTTTGGCCATGACGTGGATCATGTGTATGAAGATGAACGCTATGCCGAGTGTGCAACTCCACCTGTGGGCGTTGCGAGCCAGATCGCCCAAAAAGGCCGTGTTGCACATGGTCTTTATGCTCTCGTGCGCCAGTTCCGGCACGGGGACATAATAAAAAAGCATATAAAAACCGGTGAGAAACTGCACCATGATGCATCCGGTCGCAAGCCCGCCGAAAAGCCACCAAAGGTTGATGGACTCGCCAAGAGGGTACTCTATATGCTCGGCGTAAAACTCCCGCACCCCAAGCCTCACGTCCACCCAGTCAATCAAAGCTTTCATTATCTCTCCAGAGCCTAAATGGTGTCAGTTAGCCGCTTTGGCCTCTGCGGGCATACTGCGGAACTGATCTTCGTTTATCGTGTCGGCCATGAAATCTATCTTCCACTCGTTCGTTTTTTCGTCGAGAATCAGATTTATCTGGCTGGTCGTGGTAAATGTCCCGCCGAATGTCGAGGGGTTCTGAACCTCGAATTTGACCGTGGCCACAAGATCGCCCTTCGAATTGCGCTCTTTCGGAACCAGCACTTCCTTGGCTTTGAAAGAAGTGTCGTTTTTATAATTTTCAGTCCACTTCCGGAAATCGTCCGGGCTTAACTGGCTATATTTGGTGCTCACCATTTTAAGAGCCTCCAGGTTGGTCAACTTCCCCCCCTCCGAGAGGAGCTGGAAGAATTTCGACACAACCTGATCTGGCGGCGTGGCCGGGGGAGTTGAAACCGTACCCTTGGAGCATCCGGCTGAAGTCATTGCGATTAAAGCGGCCAATAACAAAACTTTGGGAAATACGAACTGCCTGCGCATATTTTCTCTATCTGAATTGTCTATTTTTAAAATAGGAGACCGGGTTTTCGAAAAAACCCGGTCTCCACTATAACTACTGGAAGAGCAAGCGGAACTTACCGCGCCATCGGTTAGATGACCGGCTCGTTGCCTTCGTTGAGCTTGTTCCTCAGCTTGTTGGTGCCCACAATCCAGCGGTGCTCGTGAGCGTCAAGCATTTGCTCCTGCTTGGACACGTCATCGTAGTCGCCGATAGACTGGGAAGCCTGCTGTCCGGCGGGATCGACGAAGAAGGTGCCGCGCATTTCAAGATGCAACGGTCCGCAGAACTGCTGACAGTAGTACTCGAACTCGCCAGCCTTGTCAGCCACGAACTCGTTGACCACCGACATTCCGCGCACCGCGAACTGCATCGTCCTCGGGCCGTAGTAACCGGCCACCGTAAGACCCATCGTAACGTCCGGGTTCTTGGTCAAACCGGCCGCCTTGTCGATGTTGGTGAGGATCATGCGCACTTTGGCGCCTTTCGGAACGTGAATGAACCTGGGGACGTAGCCGTAGGAGAACGCTTTCACCCTGACGACATGAACATCGCCTTCCTTGGTCACGCCGGGTTTGCCGTCGTCCCTAAGGATCCAGTGCCTGGAAGAGTTACCAACGTGGATCGGCTCAAGCTGGGGCCTGGTAGCGGCGCCAACACCAGGGCCTTTGTCGAACGACACATGGACGTCGCCCAAATCGTAACCCTTGGTGAAGATCTCTTCGCCCTTACCGGTATTCCATCTCTGGAGGTAGGAGGCGAAAATCTGGCGGCCTTCATGCGGCTCGCCGTCCACCGGGATAAGTTTCACGGTCTTGCCGTAGGTGGCGCTGGTCTCGTCAATGTCCTGCAACTCGAAGTTAACCGCGAATATGATGCCCGTCGGTGTGAACAAACCGGTAGAGAACTTGTTCTGGGACACGTAGTAGGCGTTATCCGGGGCTATAGAGTTGTGACCCTGGCGATAGTGGATCGGGAACTCGTCCACCAACTGCGCGCGCTGGATGTCGATCTTGGAGGTCGAATCCGACACGAAGCAGGAGAGGTAGTCGTACTTGCCAAGAGTGTCAAACTGGTTGTGCAGGGGACCCGCGCCGACCGGAATGACCTTGTAAACTTTCAGCGTTTCCACGTCGATAAGAGAAAGGGTCGCCGACAACTTGTCGCAGACGGCCACCTGGCGGTTCGTCGGGGAAACGTTCGTGCCGTGCGGGTTCTTGCCGACCGGTATCTCTTTAATCAGCTTAAAGGGATCCTGGCTGAACACCATGACGGCGGAGTGATAGTAGTTACCGGAGAAAACATACTTGCCGTCCTTGCTGGTGTCCGGATAGTCCGGAGCCGAAGGAGCGGGCGGGATTTCCAAAACGGTCGTCGCGCCATCGGCCAAACGCATCTTCAACATGCGGCCCGTAAGCTCGCCTGTGCAGTAGATGTATTTGCCGTTGGGGCTCATGGCCGCGCTGTGGTGGATGCCGAAAGGCTTCGGAAGAGCGAATATCCTCTCGACCCAGGCGGTCTGGAGGTTGACTTCCAAAACCGTGTCCGCGCCTTTGTCGGAAACGTAGAGATACTTGCCGTCCGGCGTGCCGTTGTTGTTGCCGGCGTTAGAACCGGAGAACGGGAAGTTGTGCATGTCAACGCCGCACTTGATGTGCCTGTAGGTCCTCATCGACGGTATGCCGATGACGCCCAAAGAGCCGTCGGTGCCGCCGGCGTCGTACAGGATCGCGTAGTCGCGCAGAGGCGCGTCACTGTCCTGCTCGGCCGTTACGTGCCAGTCGCGTTTGTCAGCTTGCGTAAGTACGGTCTTCTTGGCTTCTGCGGTAGGCGATACGGCAAAAGTAGCCGCCGCCACCAGAAGGGCCAGACCTAAAGAATATGCTTTCCTCAAGATTCTTCACCCCCTCTTAAAGGTTATTTCTCGTGTTTGTAAAAAACGCCAGCTTTGGCGTCTGCATCCAGGCGCTTTATCAAGTAGTCGTTCGGATCAAGAATGGAAATCCTGCGGGCATTCCACTTGTTGTCCTTGTGCCAGCCATAGGCCGCAATAAGGTCGCCTTTCTTGAGGTCCGTGAACTTCTTGAATCCGCCGCGAGTAGCCTCTTGAACATAACACTCGGGCAGAAGAACCAAAGTGTAAGTCTTCGAAGTTTTCTCAAACTCCGTGGCTATCGTCACCTGCCTGTCGCCAATCGCCGTGATCTTTCCGACTTGCAACGTGTCCGATATAGCAGAACCGTTACCAATGACCCCCGCCGACGAAGAGCCGGCGAAAGGACCTGCCACTAGCAGGCCAACCGCAAAAGCTACCAGTAAACTCACTCGTGTCCAGCTCATCTAATCACCCCCTTGCTGGTTAAAAAAAACGAGAAACATGCAAGCGATATACCGTAAATACCGCGTTGCCCTAAACCCATGCAACCTCCTGAATATGTTATTGTTAAATAACTACCCAAAAACATCTGCGCTTACAATATTTAGTCAGTTTGTAACGCTGACGATACACAAAACCGATACTCGGCCCACTTTACGTTTTTCAACAACTTGCAAGCTGGCGACTGAAATATCCATTGTTACACTCGCGCTTGAAATTTCGTTAAATCAATCAAAACATTAAAAGCATGAATAAACGTTTCGTATATTCTGTTTGCTAAGAAAAAACGTGATGCGAAAACACCAAAGATGCAGAAGACCCACAACCCCTTAATGGGCGTAATATAATCCATGTGAATCTCGAATGCAACTAAATTTCTTAACTTTGTATTCGCCCATAATCCCGGGCGAAAAGGCCCTTTCGTCTGTGGGGACTGTCTCCCAAATGCTCGGCGTGGGTGTTCTCCGCCCCGCCGTCCTCCGGTAGGAGCGGTTCGAGAACCGCCCGCCCTCTTAAGACG
>JADGAO010000142.1 GCA_015231995.1 Nitrospinota bacterium
TTCTGAACGAAGCGTAGCGAAGTGAAGAATCTATCTAAAGAACAATTTGTTCTACCTTGATCCTTCGGTCGCAGGCTCCCTCAGGATGACAAAATATCGAAATCGTTTGGTTATGCAAAGTTCTCTTAATCAGCGCATCTCTCCCTCTATTCCAAACGTCCCTGCTGGAAATGAAATATAATAAATATAGCAATGTAGCCGCATAATTTATTCGAACGAGGAGTTCGCCATGATCGGTTTATTTCCAGTTTTAGTCGCCCTCCTTCTGGTTGTTTTCGCCTCCATGCGCATCCTCAACGAATACGAGCGCGGCGTGGTCTTCCGTCTTGGACGGTTTTACATGGTCAAGGGGCCGGGCCTTCGCATAGTGTGGCCGATGATAGACCGGATGGTTAAAGTCTCGCTGAGGCTTGTGGCGATGGATGTGCCGCCGCAGGACGTTATCACAAAAGACAACGTGTCGGTCAAGGTCAACGCCGTCGTTTACTTCAAAGTGGTCGAGGCGGAAAAAGCCGTCATACAGGTGGAGGACTACATCTACCTCACCGCGCAACAGGCCCAGACCGCCCTGCGCTCATTATTGGGCCAGGTGGAGCTAGACGAGCTATTGGCCGGGCGGGAAAAACTCAACCACGAGATGCAGACTCTACTGGACAAACGCACCGACCCGTGGGGAATAAAGGTTAGCAACGTGGAGATAAAGCACGTTGACCTGCCTGTGGAGATGCAAAGGGCCATGGCCAAGCAGGCCGAGGCCGAAAGGGAGAGGCGGGCGAAGATCATCAACTCCGAGGGCGAATTCCAGGCCGCGCAAAAACTGGCCGAAGCCGCCGAGATAATAGATAAACACCCGGCGGCGTTGACGCTCCGTTATTTGCAGACGTTGCGGGAGATGTCCTCGGAACACACAACCAACACGATAATCCCGCTTCCGATGGATTTCCTGCGGCCTTTCCTTGCGATGGTCAACAGGTCGTCCGGCGGCGTGCCGAAGGAGTGATCAGGCTCTGATCCCGAATTTGAAAATGGTGAGTCTTTGGCTGTGTTAATAATTTCAAGTGGTTGTCTGGACTAGTCGCCCCGATTGGGAGGCGGTGAAAGTGCGTGGACGGTTTGGCGTTTTCAGTACGGCAAAAACAATTAACCGGAAAACAAAAGGAGTTCTTGCAAATAATAAAAAAACCGGTAAAATTAACTCTTTTAAATAAACTTAGCTTTAGGCTAGGCGTTTTTTGCGGAGGTGGTTTTAAATGATCGCGGTTTTGAAAACCGGTGGCAAACAGTACAGCGTCACCGAGGGAGACGAGATAGTCGTCGAGAAGATAGACGCCAACGTGGGCGATTCCATAGAGCTGGCCGAAGTGCTTATGACAATCGATGGCGAAAAGGTCACCGTGGGCAGGCCGCTTGTTGACGGCAAAAAAGTTACCGCCCAGATAGTGCGTCAGGCGCGTGGGCCGAAGATCATCATCATGAAGCATAGGCGCAGGCACGATTACCGCCTTAAAAAAGGCCACAGGCAGGATGAGACGACCATCAAGATAGTTTCGATCAACTAAAGGCTGGAAACGAGGAGTTTGACAGATGGCTCATAAAAAAGGACAAGGTTCGACATCCAACGGACGCGACTCTGCGGGACGCAGGCTCGGGGTCAAAAGGTACGCGGGCCAGGAGATAAACGCAGGCACCATTATCGTCCGCCAGCGCGGCACGAATTTCTTCCCGGGCCGCAACTCCGGCATGGGGAAAGACCACACGATTTTCGCGCTCGTTGACGGCGTGGTGAAGTTCACGCAGGGCGGCCCGAAGAACCGCAGGTTCGTGGTTGTGGAGCCTATCTCCGTAGACAACTGAACAGTCAGGCAAAACAGGCCGCCTCGCCAATTACCCTGGCGGGGCGGTTTTTTTATTTTCAGGCGAAGAGATGACCGATTTTATTGACCGCGCAAAAATTGAGATCCGCGCCGGAAGCGGCGGAAACGGCTCCATCAACTTCCGCAGGGAGAAGTTCGCCCCGATGGGCGGCCCGGATGGAGGCGATGGCGGCAATGGCGGGTCTGTTATTTTCGTCGCAGACCACAACCTCGGCACTCTTCTGGACTTCACGTTCCAGCGCATATTCCTTGCGGAAAACGGCGAGAAGGGCCAGCGCAAAAAGATGAGCGGCAAATCGGGCGACGACCTGATACTGCGCCTCCCCGTCGGCTCCATGATTTACGACCAGGAGACCGGCGACCTTATAGCCGACATGGACGCGGACGGGAAAACCCTGATGGCCGCCAAAGGCGGGAACGGTGGGTGGGGCAACGTCCATTTCAAATCGTCGGTCAACCAGGCCCCGCGCAGGGCCAACCCCGGCCAGCCTGGCGAATGCAAAAAACTCCTGCTGGAGCTAAAACTCATCGCCGACGTGGGAATAGCCGGTTATCCGAACGCAGGCAAATCCACGCTCATCTCGCGCATCTCCGCCGCAAGGCCCAAAATCGCCGATTACCCCTTCACCACGCTCACGCCCAACCTCGGCGTGGTGCAGTGGGACGAGGGCAAGACATACGTCGTCGCCGACGTGCCGGGATTGATCGAAGGAGCCTCGGAGGGCAAGGGGTTGGGTTACCAGTTCCTCCGGCACCTTGAACGCACGAAACTGATACTCCATCTCATAGACCCATCCGCCCACGAGCCGGAGAGAAGCCCGCTTGCCGACTACCACGTTATCAACCGCGAGTTGTCGGTCTATTCACCAGAGCTTGCAGGCAAACCGCAGATAGTCGTCATCAACAAAGCCGACGCCATCGGCGACGAGGACGACGCCAATCGTGTGGCCCGGGAACTATCGGAGCAAATCGGCGCGGACGTTCATGTCATAAGCGCAGTTACGGGGTATGGAATCGAGAAGCTTGTGACATTCCTCGGCGCGAAGCTTTTGGAGATGAAAAAAGCGGCGGAGGCGGAAGCGGCGGCTACGGCGGACGAGCAGATTTCCTGAGTTTTTTCGAGATTCTTCATTGCGCTTTGCTCCATTCAGAATGACAAATAAGCGACAGTCATTCTGAGCGAAGCGAAGAATCTATCCTCAACTTCAGAATTTGGTTAAAATTCGTGGGACATTACCACCAAGCCTGAGGCCAGTGGGAGGGCTTAAAAGTTTGGGGATCAGTGAAGTCTCATGATAGCGGCCAAGGCGGCTATCGCGGCGGCGATCATGCCGCCCATCCTTATCGTGAGGCGATATTCAAGTTGCTCGATCCGGTGATTGAATTTTTCTTCGAGCGTATCAATCCGGTGATTAACTTTTTCTTCAAGCGTGCCAATCCGGTGATTAACTTTTTCTAAGGTAAGATCAAAATGTTCCTTTGTGACAACATTTTCACTTACAGCTTTGGACAAAGCTTTCGCCTGCGCCTCCGCCTGCTGTTCCGGCACACCGGCGGCTCTCAGTTCCTTGACGTATTCCAGCGTATCCACAACGTTTCCCATATACGGAATCTATCGCGTTTCGTTTAGCATGTCAAATATGAGCGGCCTTCCGGCTGGCTTGGGTTATTCCCCTTGCCCCCCAACCCTCAAACCTCCTGAGCCTTCCCTTTCGCCGATCCGTCGTGGGTGAGCGACGATCCGGTTATTTTCACCATCATCGAATCCAGCAGTGAATACAACACCGGCACCACAACGAGCGTAAGCGCCGTCGCAAAACCCATCCCGAACACGATAGCGTCCGCCATCGGGCCCCAGAACTGGCTGGAGTCGGAACCCATCGTAAACTTCCATTTGTTGAAATCGAAGTTGACCCCCAACGCCATCGGTATCACGCCGAGGATGGTTGTTATCGCCGTCAACAACACCGGGCGCAGGCGCGTCAACCCGGCGGTGATGATGGCGTCGAGCTTCTCGAATCCCTCTTCCCTCAGCTTTATCGTGTAGTCGAGCAGGACTATCGCGTTGCACACAACCACCCCGGCCAGGCTCACCACGCCGATTCCCGTCATTATCACGCCGAACGGCGTGCCGGTGACAAGAAGCCCGATGAGCACCCCGATGATGGACAGCGCCACCGACGTCAGTATCACAAGCGGCGTAATGACGGAGTTGAACTCCAGTATGAGAGTGAGGCCGATGAGGAACAGGGCGGCCATGAAAGCCTTCAGCAAGAAGAATTCCGCCTCTTTCTGCTCCTTGTTCTCGCCCGTATAGCTTACCCGCGACCCATCGGGAATGTTCACATTGTCTGCGACCGCTTTTTTTGCCCGTTCTAGCGTTTCCTGCGCGTTGAATCCCGCCGCCACTTTCGCGGAGACGCTCACCACGCGCACCTGGTCTTTGTGCAGTATGTCGGAGAAACCCGACGCCGTGTCCATCGTGGCCACGGACGAAAGCGGAATCTCTTTCCCCTCGTGCCGGATGAAATAACCGGATAGTTTGTCGAAACTGTCGCGTCGGTCTTTTTTGTACCTCACGCGGATGTCATACTCGTCTTTGCCCTCGCGGTATGTGGATGCCTTGTTGCCGTAAATGGCCCCACGGATGGCTCCCGATATGTCCACGGTGGACAGGCCGTAATTTGCCGCCCTCTCGCGGTCTATATCAATCCTCATCTCCGGCATACCGGCGGAATAGTCGCTCTCCACGTCAACCACTCCGGGAACCTTGGCTATCACATCTTCTATCTGATGGCTGAGGTCGGCGAGCACAGGATACTCGTCGCCGGATATCTCCATGCGGATGGGCGGGCCGACGGGTGGCCCCATGTTCTCCTGCTCCACCTTCACCTTCGCGCCGACTATCGAGTCCGTCGCCGCTTTGCGTATCTCGTCTTTGATGAGGCGTGTGGAACGGGTGCGCTCTTCCCTGTCTATAAAGTCAACGGCGATTCTGGCCTTATGCCCCGGCCCGGCCTCGCCCATGCCGCCGAAGTCGAACATGCCGGTGGAAACGCCCACGTTGGCGACGTACATCTCCGTCTCGCGGTATTTTTTAACGATCCCCTCGACCTTCTCGGCCAGCTTGTCGGTCACTTCCACCCTCGTCCCGGCGGGAGCCTCCAGATCGACGAAAATCTTCCGTGGGTCTCCGGCTGGGAAAAACTCCACGCCGTGATTGAACCTGCCATATACCGCCATGACGACGACAAGCAGTCCAAACGACACGCCCAGCGTGGCCAATCTGTGTTTCAGGGCCAGCGCCAGCAGAGCCTTGTACCATCGAAGTAGCGGGGGCAGTTCCGCGTCGGTGCGTTCGGATACTTTCTTCCTGTGGCCTTTCACTCGCAATAGAGTGGCGCACATGGTTGGGTTTATCACGATGGCCACGAAGAAAGAGGCCACCAGCGCGATGATGACCGTATAGGGGATGTAGGCCATGAACTCGCCCATTATCCCCGGCCAGAACATGATGGGGGCGAACCCGCATATCGTGGTCAACGTGGAGGTGAGCACCGGCGTCATCACCTCGCTCGTTCCGGCCAGCGCCGCCGCTTTGGGCGAAAGCCCCTCCTGCGCGTGGCGGAAAATATTTTCCACAACCACGATGGCGTCGTCCACGAGCCTGCCGAGCACGAGGATTATGGAGAAGAGCACGACCATGTTGAGCGTTATTCCCGACGCGTACAGGATCGAGAACATGATGAAGAGCGAAAACGGAATCGCAAGCGACACGAACACCGCCGCCCGCAGGCCCAGCGCGAAAAAGAGAGTGATGACCACGAGTATCACGCCGGTGATGACGTGGTTGCCCAGGTCGCTCAAAAATGTGCGGGTGTCTTTGCTCTGGTCGGCGGTGATGGTTATCTGCGTGGCGCGGGGCATACGGGGAGTCTCCCGCTGGACAAGCTCTTTGACCGCATCGGCCACTTCTATGATGTTCTCGCCGGAGCGTTTTATCACCGACAGGCTTATGCACGGCGACTCGTTGAGCCTCGCATACGAGCCGACATCCTTGAACCCGAACTTTACGTCCGCCACGTCGCGGATATAAACCGGCCTTCCGGCGATCGAGCGGACGACGAGGTTTTTTATTATTTTCGTGTCCTCGAACTCCCCCGGAGCGCGCACGAGATACTTGTAATCGCCGATATCTATGGAGCCGCCGGGGATGGTGACGTTCTCCTTGGAGATGGCGTCCTCGACGTCTTTCAAGCCCAGGCCGTAGTAACGCAACCGCTCCGGGTCCACATCCACTTGCACTTCCCGCTCCAACCCTCCGGTGAGCCGCACCTCCAGCACGCCGGAAACCTGCTCCAACTTGTCCTTGAGGTCTTCGGCCACCTTCTTGAGACGGGCGAGGCCGTACTTGCCGGAGATGTTGACGATCATGATGGGGAAGTTGGAGAAGTTGATCTCCGTGATGACCGGGTCCTCCGCGTCCCTGGGCAGTTTGGGACGGGCGTTGTTCACCTTGTCGCGGGTTTTCTGAAGAGCCGTGTTGATGTTCATTGACGGCTCGAACTCCACCGAGATCACCGAAACGCTCTCTTTGGACGACGAGCGCATCTCTTTTATGTTCTCGATGCTCTTAAGCTCTTTCTCCAGCTTCCTTGTGACAAGCGTTTCGATGTCCGACGGGGAGACGCCCGGATAGACCGTGGAAACAATCACGAACGGTATGGTTATGTCCGGTGACGACTCGCGCGGGAGCGTGAGGAACGAGAATATTCCAGTGACCACGATGATCAACACCACGGCGTACACCGCCATGTAGTTGCGAATCGAAAACGCTGTTAACGGCGACACTTTTTACTTCTCCGCAACCTCTACGAGGTCTCCGTCCACCATGCTTCTCTGGCCTGTCACCACCAGCCGGTCGCCGGCTTTCACGCCGGATTTTACAAGCGCCGTCTCTCCCGACACGTCTTCCATCTCCACCCTTCTCTGTTGCGCTACGCCGCCTTCCACCACGAACACGGCGTGTCCGTCGGCAAGCTCCACCGTGGCCGACTGAGGTATCAGGATGGCGTTCTTGATATTGCGCCACGGGAATTCCACCTTGGCGCTCATGTCGGGGAATATCTTCCCCTCATGGTTCTTGACTGTCACTTCGATGTCGAAAGTGCGGGTGACAGGATTGACGGCGGGTGAGATGAAAGTGACCTTCCCCTCGATTTCCCTTTCGGCCAGCGCGTCGAAACGCACGATGGCAGTCTGCCCCGGACGGAAATCCGCGATCGCCATCTCCGGGATTCCCGCCACGATCTTGATGGGGTCGGTGGTTATAAGCCTCGATATCGGCTGGCCGGGGGCTATCACCGCGCCTATCTCCACATCCCGCGTCACCAGTACGCCGGATATCGGAGCGTTGACGACGAGCCTGGCCATGAGCGATCTTACCGATGCGACCCTGGCCTCCGCCGCGTTGAGGTTTATCCGCGCCTGTTCCATCTGAAACTCGGTGACGCCAGCCTTGCGCTCATCGAGGGCCTTTAGTTTCCTGTTCTCCAACGCCGCCATGTCCCTGCCCGCCTCTGCCTGGGCAAGCTCGGCCTTCGCGGACGAATCGTCGAGCCATACCAGCGCGGCGCCAGCCTTGACGCGGTCGCCTTTTTCGAACGCCAGCCGCGTTATCCTGCCTCCCGCTTCCGCCGCCACGGTCACTTCGCTAACGGCTTTCGACGACCCGGATAGCGTGAGCTTCTTCGTGAAGTCTCTCGGCTCAAGCGTCAGCACACGGGCTTTGACCGCTTTTTTCCCTTCGGCCTTGCGGGGCGGCGTAGCTTTGTCTCCGCCCGAGCAGGACGCAGATAACCCAGCCGCGACCGTTACGGCGATCACGAACGCCGTGGTCTTACTTCTCACCTTTGATTCCTCCCGTGTCCAAAACGCCCATGGCCCGCATAAGCTTCGTCTTTGCCGCCATGTGCTCGAAAAGCGCCTTGCTGTGGTTCACCCCCGCGCCTGTCAAAGCCGTGTGAGCGTCCAGCAATTCCAAATGCGTCGCCATGCCTAGCTTGTGTCTTTCGCTTACTATCCTGTAGGTCTCCTGGGCGTACTCCATGTTTTTCATCTGCGCCAGTACCGATTCCCCCGCCCGCGACAGCTCTTCGTGCGCCGTCTTCACCTCCAGGACGGCCTGCCGCTCCGCGTTCTCGCTCTCCAGCCGGGCGATCTCTTCTTCCGAAAGCCGCTGATTTACCCGCGACGACCTCTCCCCGCCGTCGAACAGGCTCATGTCCACCTTCAATCCCACGTTCCAGTCCGACCGCCAGCCGAAACCTCCGTCGCTCTGAAACTCGGTGTTGGAGCGTTTCAACCCGCCGAATGCGATAACCGATGGCATCTGCTCGCTCCTGTACGCGTTGGTGACATTTTTCGCGGCTTCATGGTTTTTGCGCGCCGCAGACAGGTCGGGCCTGTTTTGCAGAGCGGACTCCACGGCCCCGGCAAGCGGCGTGTCGAACGGCTCGTATAAGAGCGCCCCGGCAAGCTCGACGCTAACCATCGGATCCATGCCCAGCATATCCACAAGCCCGGAGACCGCCCTGGCGTATTCGTTTTTCGAAGCCGACAGGTTTGCCCCGGCTTCCGCAAGGCTTGTCTCCAGCCTTTTGACGTCGTAGTCCGCGCCCAGCCCGACGGCCATCCTGTCCCTTGCGTCTTTTGCGTGCGACCGGGCGCGTTCCACCGCTTCCTGCGCCGAGACCACCACGTCGCGGGCGAACAGCG
>JADGAO010000143.1 GCA_015231995.1 Nitrospinota bacterium
AGGGGTTTAATTAAACCCCCTCGCAACTGCGTTGCGGTCCCCCGAGCTTCGGGGGGCAAAGGGGCGCTCACTTCGAACTCCTGACGGATTTATTTTGACGAACAGAATGGTGGGGTGAAGAACACCCCGCCAAGCGCTAATTAAACGCTTATGCAGAGGTCTCCTTGCTGAGAAGAGCTTTGCAGAACCAAACGATTTCGATATTTTGTCATCCTGAGGGAGCCTTAGCGACCGAAGGATCAAAGTAGAATAAATTGTTCTCTAGATAGATTCTTCGCGTTGCTCAGAATGACACTGCGGGCGCTCAGAATGACAATATTGCGAACGCGATGGTTATGCAAAGGTCTCCTTGCTAAGGAGGAGAAAGGGGCGGCGATTTCATATGCCGCATTTTTGATTTTAAAGGAGCGAACGAAAAATGAGTCTTTTTGTCGTCGGCACGATGGCGTATGACACGGTCAAAACCCCCTTCGGCCAGCGGGACTGGGCGTTGGGCGGGTCGGCCACTTACTTTTCCATGTCGGCCAGTTTTTTCACGAAGGTGAACCTGACCGCCGTCATCGGGGAGGATTTCAACGGAGCCGACCTTTCCATGCTGGAAAAGCACGGCGTCGACCTTTCCGGCGTCATCCGGGCCGGTGGAAAAAGTTTCCACTGGAAGGGCGAGTACGGTTTCGACCTCAACGAAGCCAAAACACTGGAGACGCATCTTAACGTGCTGATGGAGTTCGACCCCAAACTGCCGGAAGCGTACAAGAACTCCGAATACGTTTTCCTGGCCAACATAGACCCAAAGCTTCAGCGCAAGGTGATGGATCAGGTGAAAAACCCCAAACTCATCGCCTGCGACACTATGAATTACTGGATACAAAGCGCCCGCGACGAGTTGGTCAAAACGCTTGCCCGTGTGGACATCCTCGTCATCAACGAAGGCGAGGCTCGCCAGCTCGCCGACACGCACAACCTCGTCAAGGCCGCCGGGATCATTCGCGGGATGGGCGTGAAGACGCTCATCATCAAACGCGGCGAGTACGGCGCCCTGCTGTTCCATGAAAACGAGATATTCGCCGCCCCTGCGTATCCGCTGGAGGAGGTCTTCGACCCGACCGGCGCGGGTGACACCTTTGCAGGCGGGTTCATGGGCCATCTGGCCCGGCTCGGCGACGGCAAACTTTCGCAGACCAAGCTAAGACAGGCGATGATAATGGGTTCCGTAATGGCGTCGTTCACTGTGGAAAAATTTTCAGTGGAACGGCTGGCAAGCCTCGACAGGAAAGAGATAGCCGAGCGGTTCCACCGGTTCAAGGGCCTGACGAGCTTCGAGGACATATCCGGGGAGATCGCGTAAGAACGCGGGATTGAAGCGATGGCGGAAAACGCGGATCAGGCGGCAGGCAAACCGGAGCGGTTAAAACTCCCCCCAACCGGGGTTTTGATAATGTTGTCGCTGGTTTTTCCGGGCGCGGGGCAACTGGCCAACGGCCAGAAAGCAAAGGGGTGGATAGTAATAGCTGTCACAACCCTCCTGCTGATCTTTTTTTCCATTCAGCTCGCTTCCGCCATTCCACCCGTCTATAACGCGTTGGCCTCCGGCGCAGAGCCTGTAATTGACGAAGCGTACATGAACAAGCTATACCACTTGCTTGTCATCGTCTTGTTTGCGGTTCTGGTGTGGCTCTACGCCATAGTTGACGCTGTCATCGTCGGCGGCCGCAAATTCAAAGAAGACGTTAAGCCTTAACGAGGCGCAATGCGTATATCAGGGGGCGAATTCCGGGGCAGGCCCCTGTTTACACACAAGGGGCTTGATGTCCGTCCGACGCCAGATAAAGTCCGACAGGCGTTCTTCAACATCATCGGCGAGAAGATAAAGGGAGCGCGATTCCTCGACCTTTTCGGCGGAACTGGGGCGATGGGGCTGGAGGCCGTCTCCAGAGGCGCGGCGATGTCTGTTATCGTGGAGAAAGACCACTCGAACCTTGTCATTAAAAACGCCGGGCATATTGGGCTTGGCGACGATCCGCGCATATGCGTTATCCGCGCCGACTCGTTTATCGCGTTGGAAAAATTCTGGCGCGAGGGCGACTTGTTCGACATCGTTTACGCCGATCCGCCCTGGAAGACGGACACATGGAACCGTATCGCCGCCATGAGCGCGCAAATTCTTCAGGAAAACGGATTGTTGACGCTGGAAGCGTTTTACAAAACGCCCGCCCCCGAAGATCCGGGTCTTGAACTGAAGGATGATAGACGTTACGGAGACACGGTTTTGTATTTTTATAAACCAGGATTCAGGGGTTGAAGCGAGATTTGGATCCGTCGAAGGGCGTCCGCTTCGTTCAGAATGACATTGTTTTTGTCATCCTGAGGGAGCCTTCGCGACCGAAGCAAAGTATAATAGAATATTCTTTTGATAGATTCTTCGGCTTCGCCTCAGAATGACATGTTTTTGTCATCCTGAGGGAGCCTCCGGCGACTGAAGGATCAAAATAGAATAAATTTTCTCCAGGATGAAAACACCTCGATTTTTCGCAAGTTCGGGATTATCCTCATATCAGGGCGTAAGGCGGGCGTTGATCCCCGATATGCCCAGGACGGCCTCTGGACGCTTTATGTTTAAGGTTTGGCCTCACAACTTAAGTTGGAATTGATGAAACCATTACTTCGTCTGACCGCGATCTTATCAGCCGCGCTTCTTTCCGCCTGCGCCTCCTCCGGGATGGACATCGCCCAGCCGGACGCCATGATGATAGATAACGCCAACAATTTCTTCGCCCGTGCCAGGTACGCGCAGGCCGTGGACCTGTACCGCAAATCGGTGGAGCAAAACCCGGACTCCCCATACAGGAAAGGCGCGGCCTTGGGCCTTGCCGACGCGCTGTATAAAGAGAAGGAGTATTTCGAGGCGGCGTTATATTACGAGCGGTTCACGGAGCTTTACCCGCTCGACCCGGCCACCCCACGCGCATATTTTTACCTGGCCATGTGCCATTATAACGGCGTACATACGCCCGACCGCGACCAGACAAACACGAAAAAAGCGAAAGAGGCGTTAAACCGGTTCATCGAAAAATATCCCAACGACCGCCTTACCCCATTTGCGAAAAAATATACCGCCGAGATGGAGCTTATTCTTATCGAGTCGGAAATGGAGATAATAAGGTTCTATCACAAGACGAACAAGAACCAGGCGGCGATATGGCGCATAAAAGAGCATATCAAGCAACACCCCAACTCTCCGTTCATGGAGGAAGCGTTGTTCATCATGGGTGAATGTCAATACAGGGAGCAGGCGTACAGGTCGGCGGCTTCCACTTTGATCACGCTCCTGGAGAAACACCCCAAAGGGGAGTATTCCGCCTCCGCCGCAGAGTTGGCCAGCGCCATCAAGTTGCAGGGAAAGTGACGGGAGGTCTTTTACGGATGGAAAAGAAAAATAGCGCGATCCTGATGATAATCGCCCCGGAGAAATTCAGGGACGAGGAGCTTAACCACCCACGCGAGGTTTTCACGTCGCAGGGAGCGGAGGTGACGGTCGTCTCCACAAAAACGGGGATAGCCACCGGCTCTTACGGCCATAAGGAGAATGTCTTGAAGACCCTGGACGATGTGGCGGGGGATACGTTCGACGCAGTGGTGATTGTCGGCGGAGGCGGATCGCAACACTATCTGTGGGATAACAAAAAAGTTCATGAAATAGCGAGGCGGCATCATTCCATGGGCAAGGTGGTTTCGGCTATCTGCATAAGCGGCGCGGCGCTGGCGAAGGCCGGGCTTCTTGGCGGGGTGGAGGCTACGGTCTGGAAATCGGACGACACCATGAAGGTCTATGCGGATAACAAGGTCAAGTTCGTTGATAAACCCGTCGTCCGCTCTGGAAAGATAATCACCGCCAATGGCCCGGCGGCGGCTCGGGAATTTGGCCAGACGATAATGTCAGCGATTTGACCGGGGATTGAAAGTGAATTTCAGAGCCTAAGGCGATTCTTCGCATTCGCCCAAGAATGACAGTCGCCTCCAGCAGTCGTCTGCGGCTAAAAACGGGGCGGAAGGCGTTTACCCACCGATCCGCCCCGATTAATTCTTACTGTCCGGCAAAAGCGGTGCGGCCTGTCCTGCGTCTGATGATCGAATAATGGCTCAGGAACCCCCTGATAGCCTCCATCGTGAGGCGTTGAGCCTCGTCATCGTCACCGGAAATCCTCTTGGCTTCGTCATAGAAGATTTCTTTCAGGCCCGCTGGCATCATTCCGTTTTCTATTGATTCCATTCTCATCGTCATACCTCCCACATCCATGTAAGGAAGCAAAGGCTGTGCCACAATTAGCATTGCCGCCTTTATGCCCATAAATAACGTATTAACAAAGAACTAGAAAAACGCTGGAGCGTCAAAAACCTAACAAGGGCAGTTTTTATCAGTTAAAAACCTCCGGTTAGTCAATAATCGGCATATATTCCCTTCCGCTTGTTTCTTATCGGAAGCATGGCGAAATGAGATTAGAAGATATTTGAAGGGAAGGCGAAACTCGGGCTGGAATAGTTTAGGACAAACGTCTGAACTTGGGCTCTAGGCGCCCAGAAGGGCCGTAGAGGATATTATCCCCACCGGTTTACCGTCCGTTTCCACCACGAAATGCTTCACGCCCAACTCCACCATTTTGTGGCGGGCTTCGAAGATAGATGCGCCGCCGTTAACCATGTGAACATCGGGGTTCATCGCAGATCCCGCTTTTGCGTCGTTTGCCGACAGCCCGGACGCCACGACTTTGCGCACGATATCGGTTTCGGTCAGGATACCGGCTATCCGTCCATCGCCATCGGTTATCACTATGCTGGAGACGGCTTTGTCGGTCATGATCTTTGCGGCGTCGCACACGCTTAACTCATGGCTGGCGGTGACGATTTCCGGTTTCATCAAGTCTTTGACGGCGAGAAGCGTGCTGAAATCGCTCATATTACTCTCTTAACTCCCAAACTGACGCCTGAGCCCCGCTAGAGCCAACTCCCCCCCCCCGAGTGGGCGGCCTGGCGGCTTATTGCAAACCTGCGTCGGTATATTGTTTTGACCGACGTGATTCTACCACATAAAAGTATTATGGGGTGTCACAACTTTTAACAGACGTGATGACCCGGATTGCCCCGTAGGGGGGGGCGCCGCGCTTACTCCGATTTGGCGAAGGTTCGTTTGTGAACCGCGCCAGCTATTCGGTGATTAAAGGGCCTCTTCGCCGGTTTGCGGAAAACTCAACGTGACCAAAGCCCCGGAACGATCCGGCCTGTTGGCGATGGCAAGCCGTCCCTTGTGATAATCCATTATCAGTTTTACGACCGTAAGGCCCAGCCCCAGTCCGCCACCCTGGAATTTGTAACGGCCTGTCGAGTGGTTTAACGGGTCTTCCAGGGAATAATAGGGGATAAGCAAATCCTCCAGCCTTTCTTCCGGTATTCCAAGACCCTCGTCGGCGATTTCGATATGGACCGACACTCCGTCGCCGCTCGCCCGGACACGGATGGTTTTGCCGTCCGGGGTGTATTTGATGGCGTTGGAGAGCGTCTCGTCGAGAGCCTGGCGGATCATGACATGGTTTCCCATAACCACAGCGCCACGCGATAGGCCGGTCATGTCTGTTTCAACGGCTATATTCCGCCGCGCTTCCGCGATGCTATCCTGCGCTTCTTCCAGAGCTTCGGCGACGTTGTAGTAGATTAGCTCGCCTCCGAACCTCTTGTCAGGATCGGTCAGGCTCATGTCGGAAATCAGGCTTGTGGCTTTGACGATCCTGTCAAACGACGATACCGCTTCAAGTAGCGCGCGTTGGGCCGTCTGCATCTGCTCGTCCGTCAAGCCGGCGGTTTGCGCCTGGTCAAGCATGTTTTTAAGCAAAAGTAGTTTCATCAGCGGCGTGCGCAGTTCGTGGGCTGTGATGGTCGTGAAATAATCGCGGGACTTTTTGAGGATCGCTTCGCGGGTGTTGTCGCGCTTTACGGCGACAAAATTCACGATCGCGCCGGTGGCGTCCGCTATGGGCGATATCGTCATCTCCTCCTCGTAAAGCGAGCCGTCCTTCTTGCGGTTTACGACAGCGCCGCGCCATACCCGCCCCGACTTGATAGTTTCCCAAAGCTCTTCGTAAAACGTCTTTTCATGCTGGCCGCTTTTAAGCAGACGCGGGTTCTGCCCGCGAATCTCGGCAAGGCTATAGCCCGTTGTCTTTTCAAAGGCCGGGTTGACGTATTCGATCACCCCTTCGGCGTCGGTGATCACCACTGCGTCTGCGGCGTGGGTTACGGCCGTGGCAAGCCGCGTGTTTTCGATTTCCGCCCGTTTGCGGTCGGTGATGTCGATAATATTGCCCGTGACGCGGACAACCTTGCCGCTCTCTATTACCGGCTTGCCTATGGTGCGCACCCATATGCGCTCTGCGTTTTTACGGATCAGCCGCAGTTCAAGGTCATACGGCTCTCCATAATTGACCGCCCTGGCGAACGCGCGAGAGATCGCCGGTATATCCTCCGGCGAATAAAAGCCGATATTATTGTTGGCGTCGCTGGGGTCGTAATCTTTTCCGACGCCGTGTATGCGGTAAACCTCGTCCGTCCAGGTGATATGGCCCGTGGAGCTTTCGTATTTCCAGCCGCCGAGTTTTGATAGCCGCTGAACTTCATCCAACAAGCTGTGCGTTTCCTGAAGAGAGTTCTGCGCCTTCTTGGGTTCGGTGATGTCGCTGACAACGGCCTGGCAAACGATGGCTCGGCTTTGGGCGTCTCTGCTGACGGTAGCCTCCATGCCCGCCCAGAACTGGGAGCCGTCCCTGCGGACCAACCGTAGCTCGCACGCCTGAGGCTTGCCTGTTTCGAAAAGACGTTTGCGGAACATATAGTAGACGTCCTGATCGGCGTAGGCGATCAATGAAGTCAGCGGCTTGTTTATAAGGAGGTTTTTCGCCGCGCCGAACAGGGTGGAGATGGTGTTGTTGACATCCAGGATCAATCCGTCCTCCCCGACGCTCAAATAGCCGACCGGCGCAAGGTTATACAGATCGAAATATTTTTCGCGGGAGTTTTTCAGTTCCTCTTGTTTAAGAAGCAACTCATCGCGGGAGGTTTCCAGTTCCTCTTGTTTAAGAAGCAACTCATCGCGGGAGGTTTCCAGTTCCTCCTGTTTAAGAAGCAACTCCTCGTTCTGCATCTCCAGCTCTATCTGGCTCACCCTCAGCTCGTGGAGCAGTTCCCGCGCAGTAGGAGGTAGCCAGGACTCCGCGAAATGAGATTTCGCTTTCCTGACCTTTTCTTCGGCCCGTTTGCGGAGGCCCTGCGCCGAGGCGTTCGACTGGCTGTCCTCTTCGTCCGGGCCTGCCTGTTTACCGGTCATCATCTCAACTCCTATCCACATGCCCCCCTGACAAGGGGGGGCGCGTCTTCGCGCCGGGGGGGTTGCTCAAGTAAACCCCCGCTTGCTATAACTCACTGCCCCCTTGTCAGGGGGCCTTGCTCCACGTCAATCACCCAATGCGTTTCCGCTCCGTAACGTCCATCAATGAGCAGGTGATCCCTATAATATTCCCGGCGGAATCGCGTTGCGGCTCCACGGTCAAATTAATTAACCGCTCCGCGCCATCAACCGTTATCATTATTTCTTTGTGCGCGCCCACGCCGCTTTCCAGCGTCTGTCGCTTGATGGCCGTCAGGACGCCCGCCGTCTGCGCAGGTAACAACTCATTGTCCGTTTTGCCGAGCATCTGCTCGATGGCGAACCCGAAAACGGGATTGGATATCCATGTGTACCTCAACTGGCGATCCTGGTTGAAAACCTTTATGCCAGTGTCCGTGAGAACCACCCACATCCGCTCCTCGCTCAGGCGGCGTTCTTCCTCCGCCCGTTTGCGAGCGGTTATGTCCACAAAGATGATCACCACCCCCTCGATGACATTTTCCAGCGTGCGATAGGGCGCAATACGCATCAGGTACCACGTCCCGTTTTTCGTCCGCACCTCGACTTCCTTCGGTATCAGGGTGTCCAGCACCGCCTGCGAATCCTCCTCCAGCCGGGCGTAACCCTCCAGGTTGGTGACGATATGGGTCACCGGGCGGCCTATGTCCCCCTGTATAAGGTTTATCGCGGTGGTGACGGTGGGGGTGAAGCGGCGTATCCTCAGTTGATGATCCACGAAGATCGTGCCTATGCCGGTGCCGGCCAGCAGGTTGTTCATGTCGTTATTGGTCTTGGAGAGGTCGGCCAGTTTCGTCTGCAACTCCGCGTTGACCGTCGCCAGCTCCTCGTTGACCGATTGCAACTCTTCCTTGGAAGTCTCAAGCTCCTCGTTGGTGGATTGCAATTCCTCGTTGACCGACTGCATCTCCTCGTTGGTGGATTTAAGCTCTTCGGCGGAGGTTTCCATCTCTTCCAACGTGGTCTGGAGATATTCTTCCTTTGCCCGCAGTTCCTTCTCCAGTTCGGCGACACGCGAGTCGGCGTTTGCGGTTTGTGGGTTCCCTTCTTTAGCCTTCCCTCGCGCTTTTATATCTTCCGGGGCCGGTTCTTCGAAAGAGACCAACAGGAGGCCCGTCGTGTTCGCCTCGCCAAGGATAGCCCCCATCGGCTGGACCGTCAGGTTTACGGCG
>JADGAO010000144.1 GCA_015231995.1 Nitrospinota bacterium
ATTTTGCCCTTGTGAGGAGCAAAGCGACGAAGCAATCTCTCCGGATCAGTGGAGAGTTTAAACGTTTCCTGGCAGGGGGTTGCAAGCCGAAGGCGCGCCAGATACGGCTGATCGCTGTTTGGGACATTCCCATCGCCTGAGCCATGCCACGGGAACTCCAATGGGTTGAGTTGGAGGGCTTTGATTCAAGCGTCCGCGCTATGACCGCCTCCACTTCCGCCCATCTCACCCTCCATTGGCAATCTTGCCAATTTAGAGGGAGAAAGACGATTCAAAGAATTTCTAACTCAGGATACTAGAGGAACGCGTGATAGGGGGGCGCTTTTACTATGTCTTAACAAATTTTTTGCGCATGAGCCGTTCTTTACGAAATTTATATGCGCGACGCTCTCCTTTTGACACCTTTTTTATACGAAAGGGTTTTAAATCAAAATTGGCGGTAGAACTTTTTATCCGCCGCATAATAGGAGGTTGATTATGTTTTGGACATATCTGGTATGCGGGTTAGTAGCTGGCGGGTTACTGGTCTATCTTTTCGCGGCTCTCCTTTATCCGGAGAAATTCTGATGACCATCAACGGGCTTTTACAGATCGCATTTTACCTGACGGTTCTTCTGGCGTTGGTCAAACCGCTGGGGCTTTACATAGCCAAGGTGTTTATGAGACCTGCCGGTGAGGCGCCGAAACCGGAAAAGTGGATATACCGAATTTGCGGCGTCAACGAATCCGCCGAGATGTCATCGAAGACATACGCCCTGGCGGCGATTGTATTCAACGCGGCGGGGTTTTGCCTGCTGTTCATTATCCTTTCCTTCCAGACAGCATTGCCGCTCAATCCCGATGGGATGGGCGGAATTTCCTGGCATCTGGCATTCAACACGGCGGCCAGTTTCATAACGAACACGAACTGGCAATCGTATGGCGGCGAGTCCACCATGAGCTATTTCTCCCAGATGGTTGGGTTGACCGTGCAGAACTTTCTTTCAGCCGCTTCTGGCATGGCGATCCTGATAGCGTTAATCAGGGGGTTTGCGCGCCACAGCGTTGAAACAATTGGCAACTTCTGGGTGGACATGATCCGCTCCGCTGTCTATATACTTCTGCCCCTGTCGCTGATGCTGGCGCTGGCCCTTGTATGGCAGGGAATGCCGCAAACTTTCACCCCACACGCCACAGCGCAACTGGTTGAGCCAACAAAGGATGACAAAGGCTCCGCAGTTACAGAGCAAATGATAGCGTTAGGCCCGGTAGCCTCACAAGTGGCTATCAAGCAACTTGGAACCAACGGCGGCGGCTACTTCAACGCCAACTCCGCCCATCCTTTCGAGAACCCGACGCCCCTCTCCAACTTCCTGATGATGCTGTCGCTACTGCTGATACCGGCGGCTCTGTGCTACACCTTCGGCGTTATGGTGGGAGACAGGCGGCAGGGATGGGCCGTATTGGCGGCCATGGCTATCGTGTTCGTGTTCCTTCTTGGCGTGTGCGCTCATTACGAACAGAGCGCAACTCCCATGCTGGTGAAAGCGGGCGCAGATATCAGAGCCAGCGATGGCAGTTCCGGTGGAAATACGGAAGGCAAAGAGGTTCGCTTCGGCATCGTAAATTCCGCGATATACGCTACGGCCACTACAGCGGCCTCCAACGGCTCTGTGAACGCCATGCATGACTCGTTCACCCCGCTAGGCGGGCTTGTTTCCTTATGGCTCATGCAACTCGGCGAAATCATTTTCGGCGGTGTTGGCTCCGGACTTTACGGGATGATTGTTTTCGCCATTGTGGCGGTGTTCATCGCCGGGCTGATGGTTGGCAGGACTCCCGAATACATCCGTAAGAAAATCGAGGCGCATGAAATGAAAATGGCATCGCTGGCGGCGCTTATCCCCATAATGGTCGCGCTCATCGGAACCGCCGTGGCGCTCATTGAACCGTCATCGAAGGCTTCGATGGCTAATCCGGGCGCACATGGTTATGGGGAGGTTCTTTACGCTTTTTCTTCCGCCGCCAACAACAACGGGAGCGCGTTCGCCGGACTCAACGCCAACACGCCCTTCTTCAACATATCGCTAGGCCTGGCAATGCTTATCGGGCGGTTCGGGTGCATGTTGCCGGTTATCGCTATAGCCGGATCGCTGGCGGCCAAAAAATCCATACCAGTGACCAGCGGGACGATGCCCACTCACGGGCCTATATTCGTGGCTTTGTTGATAGCGGTGGTGTTGATGATCGGGGCTTTGAGCTTTTTCCCGGCTCTTGCGCTGGGACCCATCGTTGAACATCTTATGATGATTCAGTAAACGGAGACATATATGTCAATCCATACCAAGCCAGACATGTTCGAAAAGGACATTGTGATAAACGCCATAGCGGACTCGTTCCGCAAGCTCGACCCTCGCATCCAGGTGAAGAACCCGGTGATGTTCGTGGTGTTCGTGGGTAGCATTCTAACGTCGCTACTGTTTCTGCAATCGCTTGCGGGAAGCGGCGAAGCATCGCCCCTGTTCATTCTCTCGATAACTGTGTGGCTGTGGTTCACGGTATTGTTCGCAAACTTCGCGGAGGCGATGGCCGAAGGGCGAGGCAAGGCGCAGGCGGAAAGCCTGAAAAAATCCCGGAAAGAGGTTGTCGCAAAAAAGCTATCCGGGTCAGCATTCGACGCCCCGTACGAGTTGATAACGGCGTCGGAGCTTGTTAAAGGGGACGTGGCGCTCATCGAAGCCGGAGACTTCATCCCCCTCGACGGCGAAGTGATAGAAGGCGCCGCCTCGGTGGACGAGAGCGTGGTGACGGGGGAAAGCGCTCCGGTTATCCGTGAGAGCGGCGGCGACAGAAGCGCCGTAACCGGCGGAACTCGGGTGATATCCGACTGGCTGGTGGTGAGAATCACCGCAAAACCAGGTGAAACGTTCCTTGACCGTATGATAGCCATGATAGAAGGGGCGTCCCGCAAGAAGACTCCCAACGAAATAGCGTTAACCATACTTCTTGCGAAGCTCACCATAATCTTCCTTGTGGTGACCGCTACGCTACTGCCATATTCGATGTTCAGCGCGCAGGAATCAGGATCGGGGTCTGTGATAACCATAACCTCCCTGGTGGCTCTGCTTGTGTGCCTTGCTCCTACCACAATCGGCGCCCTTCTTTCCGCTATCGGCATAGCTGGCATGAGCAGATTAAGCCAAGCCAATGTGATAGCCATGTCCGGCAGAGCGGTGGAAGCGGCTGGCGACGTGGACGTTTTGTTGCTGGACAAAACAGGCACCATAACCCTCGGCAACAGGCAGGCGACTGTATTCATACCCGATGCCGGAGTCACCATGGGGGAACTTGTGGACGCGGCACAGCTGGCCTCGTTACCAGACGAGACGCCAGAGGGAAGAAGCATTGTGGCGCTGGCTAAACGTGATTTCGGTTTGCGCGGACGGGAAGTGCAAAAAACACACGCGGAGTTCATCCCTTTCTCCGCCAGAACCAGGATGAGCGGCGTGGATATAGACGGCAGGCGGATAAGGAAAGGCGCCTCCGACATGATAGAAAAATTCGTTGACCAGAACGGCGGGAGGTTTTCCGAGACGGTTCACTTGGCGGTGGAACGCATCGCCAAAGAAGGCGGCACACCACTTGTTGTGGCCGATGGCGGGAAGACCCTTGGGGTTATATACCTTAAAGACATCGTAAAAGGAGGGATACGCGAAAGATTCATGGAGCTTCGGAAGACGGGAATAAAAACGGTGATGATTACCGGCGATAATCCGTTGACCGCCGCCGCCATAGCCGCCGAAGCGGGCATAGACGATTTTCTGGCCGAAGCGACGCCCGAAGCCAAGCTCAAGCTCATCCGCGAGTACCAGAGCAAAGGGCATCTTGTAGCCATGACCGGGGACGGGACCAACGACGCGCCAGCCCTGGCCCAGGCCGACGTGGCGGTGGCGATGAACACCGGCACCCAGGCCGCGAAAGAAGCCGGCAACATGGTTGATCTGGACTCCAATCCCACAAAGTTGCTGGATATCATCACGGCAGGAAAGCAGATGCTGATGACCCGTGGCTCGCTTACGACCTTCAGCGTCGCCAACGACGTGGCCAAGTATTTCGCCATAATACCGGCCATATTCGCCGTAACCTATCCAGCGCTCAACGCCCTGAACATTATGGGACTCGCCACGCCCCAAAGCGCCATTCTGTCTGCGGTGATTTTCAACGCGCTGATAATCGTGTTCCTCATACCGCTGGCATTGAAAGGAGTGAAGTACAGACCCGCTCCTGCGGTGGAACTGCTTAGGGACAACCTGCTTATCTACGGCGTGGGCGGCGTGATAGCCCCGTTCGTTGGAATTAAGCTTATAGACATGGCCCTGTCCGGCCTGAAACTTGTTTAAGGAGGAAACGATGATTACGCAAATCAGGCAGGGGGTTATAACACTTGCCGTCTTCACAATAATAACCGGCGGGATTTACCCGTTAGTTGTCACTATTATGGCTCAGGCTCTCTTCCCGGCGCAGGCCAACGGAAGCTTGATTGTCATTAATGGCACGACGGCGGGGTCGGAGCTTATCGGCCAGTCTTTCTCCGGCACAGGGCATTTCTGGTCCCGTCCATCAGCCACGGGGCCATTGCCATATAACGCCGCCGCCTCGTCCGGCTCGAACCTCGGCCCGTTGAACCCGGACTTCGCCACAAAGGTAAGGGAGAGGGTAGACGCCATCGCTACAACAGGCCCGGCCAATATAGCCGTGCCGGTGGACCTTGTGACAGCCTCCGGTAGCGGCCTTGATCCGCACATCTCCCCGGCGGCGGCGGCCTATCAAGTCCCGCGCGTGGCCAGGGAGCTTTCCCTGACAGAATCGGCGATAATGAAACTTGTCGCTAATAATACGGAGAGGCGCCAGTTTGGATTCCTTGGCGAGCCAAGAGTCAACGTTCTAAAATTAAACCTTGATATAGACAACCTGAACAGCGGACATAAGCTTGAACAGCGATGAAAAGCGGCCCGACCCTGACGGCTTGTTAAGGCAAATCCAGGCGGAGTCGCGCCCGTCCGGCCAGGGATCGCTGAAGATATTCTTCGGTTACGCCGCCGGGGTCGGTAAAACTTACGCGATGCTCAAGGCCGCCCAGGCGCAGGCCGCAGGCGGGGTGTTAGTGGCGGCGGGATATGTGCAAACGCATGGCCGCGCCGAAACCGATGCGCTTCTGGTGGGGCTGGACATCCTGCCTCGCAAGGAGATTCCTTACAGGGGCATCACCCTTAGCGAATTCGACATAGACGTGGCCCTGCTAATCCGCCCGGAGCTTATCCTGGTGGATGAACTGGCGCACACCAACGCACCTGGAATGCGCCACACCAAACGGTGGCAGGACGTGGAGGAGCTGTTGGCCAATGGCGTAAACGTTTACACAACCCTCAACGTCCAACACATCGAAAGCCTGAATAATATAATCTCCCAGATCACGGGGATAGAGGTTGCGGAGACCGTTCCAGACACCGTGCTGGAGCGGGCGGATCAGATAGAGCTGATAGACATTCCTCCAGATGATCTTCTGCAGAGGCTCCGGGAGGGAAAAGTGTATATCCCCGCCCAGGCGGAGCGGGCCATGCAAAACTTCTTTCAGAAGAACAACCTGATTGCCCTCCGTGAAATAGCCCTGCGCCGCACGGCCGAGAGGGTTGGAGACGACACCCAAACCGCCAGGCTCGCCCATGGAGCAAAAGAGCCTTGGGCGACAGTTGAAAAACTTCTCGTCTGCATAGGCCCAAGCCCCACATCCTCCAAGGTAATCCGCACGGCCAAACGGCTTTCCGCCGCCCTGAAGGCCGAATGGATAGGTGTGTTTGTTGAAACCCCGGCCACCGCCAATATGAGGCCCGAAATGCGCCACCGGCTGGAGCAAAACATCAAACTGGCCGAAACCCTGGGCGCCGAGGTGGTGGTTCTCCACGGCGACGATGTGGCGAGACAGGTGGTTGAATATGGCATTTCCCGGAACGTTACGAAGATAGTGATCGGCAAGAATATAGGTCCGTCGTGGCTTCGCCGATTCACGCCGACAGTAGTTGACGAACTTCTAGGCATAAGCGGCGACATAGACGTTTATGTCATAAGGGGAGTGGAAGAGGAGGAGAAAGAAAAAGAGAAAGAAAAGCCGCAAACCAAAATATTCGATTGGCGCCCCTATGCCGGGTCATCGGGCATTATGGCGCTGTCACTGATCGCCGCCAGCGCGTTGTTCGGATTTGGGCTGGCGCAGGCTAACGTGGCGATGATAATACTGCTGGGCGTGATTGCATCCGCCGTGCGATACGGGAAACTTCCAAGCGTGATAATGTCGGTCATAGGCGTACTGGTTTTCGATTTCTTTTTTGTCACCCCTTATTATTCATTCGCCGTGTCGGATATCCAATACGTCATAACATTCGCGGTTATGCTTTTTGTGGCGTTGGTGACTAGCGGGCTGACTTCCAGGATGAGAAACCAGTCTCTCTTTATCCAGAAGCGAGAGTTGCGCGCCGAGGCGTTGTTAAGGATCAGCATGAAGCTCTCCACCCTGGATGGGATGGAGGAAATGATAAAGGAATCTCTATCCCAGATTTCAGACGTGTTCGGTGGCGAGGCGGTCATCTTCATACCGGATGAAAATAGCCGTCTTGCCCCTCGCGCTCTGCGCCCCAGCGCGTTTGCCGGGATTTCAAAGGAAAAAGCCGTGGCTCAATGGGTTTACAGAAACAGTAAACCGGCAGGAGCCGGAACCGACACGCTCCCCGAAGCCATGGCCCAATATGCGCCACTAATGGGGCCGCAGGGCATTTTGGGGGTGCTCGGCTTCCTTCCCGAAAATCCTAAGCATTTCCTTGATCCGGACTTCCGGCATCTGTTTCAAAGTTTTGGGGCGCAGGTGGCCATGGCTATCGAGCGGGAACGTCTATCCCAAAAGACGCGGGAGTTATTGGTAGAGACGGAAGCTGAAAAAATGAGAAACGCTCTTCTAAGCTCCGTGTCTCACGACCTGCGAACACCTTTAACCGGAATATCAGGCGCCAGCGGTAGTTTGCTGGAGAGATTCGAGTCGTATGACTATGACGCAAAGATGAAATTGTTGCATACCATAAATGACGAGTCGGGCAGGCTTCTGGGATTTGTTGAAAATCTGCTGGATATGACGCGGCTGGAGGCGGGAGGTGTAAAGGTAAAGAAAGAATGGCAACCGGTCGAAGAGGTGATAGGCTCCGCTCTCACCCGCATGAAAGGGCCGCTTGCCGGTCGCCCCGTGAACACAAGCCTTCCCGATAACACGTTGATGGGATTTTTCGATGGCGTGTTGATAGAACAGGTCATCATTAATCTGCTGGATAACGCCGTCAAATACACGCCATCCGGAAGCCCGATAGACATATCCGCCCGGACGGAGGGCGCCGGGACTATGATAACAGTGGGCGACAGAGGCGCAGGCCTTTTGAAGGAAGAGATAGAAAGGATATTTGAAAAGTTTTTCAGGGGGCGTATCAAATCCGAAAAAAGCGGCTACCTGGGGGTTGGGCTGGGGCTTGCCATATGCAAAGCCATAGTTACGGCTCATGGCGGGCGGATATGGGCAGAGAATAGGCCCGATGGAGGATGCAGGTTTTGTTTCGCCATCCCGCAGAATGGTCATGCCCCTGACGCGCCCGACAAGACAAGGTTGAATTGACATGACGCATGATCTGAAAGTTCTCGTAATTGAAGATGAAAAACCCATTCGAACCCTTCTTCGCGCCGCGTTGGAGGGGAAAGGATACACGCAGATAGAATCTGAGACCGGAAGCGGCGGATTGGCCATGGCGGCATCTCAATCCCCCGACATTGTGATCCTTGATCTGGGACTGCCGGACATGGACGGCAAAGATTTCATCGGGCGGATACGTGAATGGTCTCCCGTCCCAATCATTGTCATTTCCGCCAGGGATCAGGAGATGGAAAAGGTGGCGGCTCTGGACGCTGGCGCCGACGACTATCTTACAAAACCTTTTAGCGTGGAGGAACTTCAAGCCCGGTTGCGGGCCGCATTGCGCCATCACAATCAGGCCGCCGGGAGTGCGTCCGTAGAGCCGCTTTTTGTCCATGGGGAGTTAAAAGTAGACATGGCGGCCAGGAGAGTATTCGTTGCGGAAAATGAAACTCATCTCACGCCAATTGAATATCGCCTGTTGACGGCCCTTGTGCGCCACGCCGGAAAAGTAATGACCCACAAACAACTTATTAAGGAAGTGTGGGGGCCTGGACATGAAGAGCAAACGCACTACTTGCGCATTTTCATGGCTAACCTGAGAAAAAAGATCGAGGCCGATTCAGCCAACCCGCGCTATCTGAAAACAGAGCAGGGAGTAGGCTACCGCCTTTTGAGGGATTGATTGAATCACGGATACCCACATAACAATCCCCCCCCCTTTTTCGGCCTGCAACCTGAGCTGTGCAGGGCCCCTTTATCCCGTATTCCGAAGTTGAAGAGAGATTCTTCGCTATCGCTCAGAATGACAACTGCTTGCTTGTCATTCTGAACC
>JADGAO010000145.1 GCA_015231995.1 Nitrospinota bacterium
GGAGCTGATGTTGTAATGATGTTGCGCATCCAGTCGGAACGGTTGAACGAGAAAAAATTCCCGAACCTGAGAGAGTATTCCAGGCAGTATTGTCTCACCTCGGATATACTGAAATACGCCTCCAAGGGAGTCATAGTTATGCACCCTGGACCTATCAACAGAGGGGTCGAAATCTCACCCGAAGTCGCGGATGGGCCTTGGTCTGTGATACTGAATCAAGTGACTAACGGGGTGGCGGTAAGAATGGCCATACTATATCTCCTGCTCGGCGGGGGATTGCAGGAAACAGCTTGATATTTATGTGTTTATATGTGGAATAATAATTTCAATAACTGAAATAAGCCGATGCCGAAACTGTTGATTAAAGGTGGACGGGTGATTGATCCGGCCAGTGGAATGGATGCCGTGAGGGACGTTCTTATTGACGGCGGCGATATTTCAATCATTGAAAAGAATATCAATTCCGATGGCGCTAAGGTGATTGACGCCAAGGGGAAATGGGTTGTGCCGGGTCTTGTGGATATTCATGTCCATTTAAGGGAACCGGGATATGAATATAAGGAGACTATCGAGACCGGGACACGTTCGGCGGCGGCTGGCGGGTTTACATCCGTTGCCTGCATGGCAAACACAAACCCGGTCAACGATTGCGCCTCAGTGACTGAATACATCAGGAACACGGCCAAGTCGAGGGGAGTTGTAAACGTTTTCCCGATAGGCGCGGTCACCCGTGGGTTGAAGGGGGAGTCGCTGGCGGATATTGCGGAGATGGCGGACGCCGGGGTTGTGGCGCTCTCCGACGACGGGCATTGCGTGATGAACCCGTCAATGTTGAGAGCGGCGCTGGAATACGCAGGCATGTTCGGCTTGCCGGTGATAGAACATGCGGAGGATATCCATCTTAAACAGAACGGCGTAATGAACGAAGGTCTTGTTTCTACGGAGCTTGGGCTTACCGGCAATCCGAGGACGGCCGAAGACGCAATAGTCGCCCGCGACGTATTGCTGGCCGAATACACCGGGGGGCATATCCATTTCGCTCATGTTTCCACAGCCGGATCGGTGGAGATTATCCGCCAGGCGAAAGCGCGTGGGATTAAAATAACGGCAGAGGCGGCCCCGCACCATTTCACGCTGACCGATGAAGCTGTGAGAAAATACGACACAAACGCGAAAATGGCCCCGCCCCTGCGCGAAAAATCGGATGTGGATGCGATAAAACAGGGACTTGCGGACGGTTCGATAGACTGCATCGCCACCGACCACGCCCCTCACGGCATTGCGGAAAAAGATGTTGAATTCGACAACGCGCTATTCGGGATAGTAGGGTTGGAGACGGCCCTGTCGTTGAGCCTGAACCTGGTGCATGAAGAGGTTTTGACCCCAATGAGGTTGGTGGAGACCATGGCTCTCAACCCGGCGAAAGTCATAGGGGTGAAACGCGGAACTTTAGAGCCGGGCGCTGTGGCTGATGTTACGATAATAGACCCGTCTGCGGAATGGACGGTGGATCCATCCCTGTTCGAGTCCAAAGGGCGCAACACCCCCTTCGCCGGGTGGAAGATGAAGGGGCGCGCAGTGGTGACGATAGTAAAAGGCAAAGTTGTTTACGAGCTTGAAGATTGATGAAAACGGCGTATCTCGTTTTAAAAGACGGCAGGGTTTTTAAAGGCAAACCCTTGGGCATGATTGGGGAAACCTCCGGCGAGGTTGTGTTCAACACGTCGCTGATGGGGTATCAGGAGATTCTCACCGACCCGTCGTATTCGGGCCAGATGATCACGATGACCTATCCGCTCATAGGCAACTACGGCGTAAGCACGGAAGACGTGGAATCCCGCGGTGTTTTCGCCGGAGGGTTCATCATCCGGGAGGAAAGCTCCATCGCCTCGAACTTCCGTTCCGCCCAGTCGCTTGGGGATTATCTCAAGGAGATGGGAGTTGTGGGGGTACAGGGGGTGGACACCCGCGCCCTCACGAGGCACATACGCGAAAAAGGCTCCATGCCGGGGTTGATAAGCTCGGTCGAAACGGACGTCGGCAAACTCAAGGAAAAGGCCGCGAACCTGAAAGCTCTGGACGGGCTTGATCTTGTGAGCAGGGTCACATGCAACGTGGCGTACAAGTGGAACTCCGGGTTATGGAAGCTGGGGTCTGGTTTTGAACCGCTTAAAAAACCGGCGCGGTTCCGGGTGGTGGCGCTGGACATGGGTATAAAGACGAACATTCTGAGAAACCTCGTGAACATCGGGTGCGATGTAACGGTCGTTCCCGCTACGATGACAGCAAGAGAGATACTCGATTTCAAACCCGATGGCGTGTTTTTGAGCAACGGCCCCGGCGACCCGTCTGCCGTGCCATACGCGGCGAAGACCGTAAAAGAGCTAATCGGCAAAAAACCGATTTTCGGAATATGTCTCGGCCACCAGATACTTTGTCTGGCCATGGGAGCGAAGACATACAAACTCAAATTCGGGCATCATGGCGGCAACCAGCCGGTTATGGACCTTTCTACGCGTAAGGTGGAGATCACGGCCCAGAACCATAATTTCTCCGTTGATCCCGCCACCCTCCCCTCCGGGATGGAAGTGACGCACGTCAACCTTAACGACAAGACCGTGGAAGGCGTCCGGCTTATGTCGGCTCCCGTATTCTCCGTCCAGTACCATCCAGAGGCGGGGCCTGGCCCGCACGATTCGTCATACCTGTTCAACAGGTTTGCCGACCTTATGGAGGCTTCCGCATGAGCGGGGCGCAATCGTCCCGTAAACGGGTGTTAGACGAGTTGACGAAGTTCGCGTCACTTGCGCGGTTCGAGGAATTCGCCATCAAACGCAGGCACGATTACGACCTTGTGGTTGGCGGGATACACGAAGACGACAAGTTCTACGAGACGCGGATGTTGTATTTCATGGAATGGCTGATATTCGACGCTATCGGCGATGATGTCAGAACGGTTTTTCGAATATATACGGACGAGCGGGCTGAAGGCCGTTCCACCGAAGAAACGGAAACTCTAGACGCGCTGGAGAAACAGTGGCGGGACGTTTTCACGGTCAAATGGTCTGCCGATGGGCAGATGAAAGTGACCGCCCTTCGCAATAATGAGAACATCATAATCACCGACGAGGAGAAATCCCCATCGTTCCGCAAAGGCGACCTTTTCAGCGGGCGGGCGTTCAAGATTGGGGAGGAATGGTTCCTGACGAACGGCATATGCCCACATCCCTCCAAAGCGTTGAAGACGATAAAAAAAGATATCAAACGCATCGTCAAGTATGGCGGCGGGGAGATGACCGAATATCTGCTCCGGTTGACCGGGATGAGCGTGAAATGGGAGCGGTTCCGCAACGTAGAAGTAAGCGACATCTACAAGCCGATGGAGGAGTAGGTGGATTGTTTCGTCGCTGTCGCTCAGAATGACAGCTACTTATTTGTCATTCTGAACGAAGCGTAGCGCAGTGAAGAATCTCGATAAAAAAACGAAATGGTTATCTGCAAAAACGGAGAAACCAAACGCGGAAAGGTGACTGTGACGCTGGAACGCGGAGCCATGACACTGGTGGTAAAGGGAGTCCCGGCGCGTGTATGTGACAATTGCGGCGAAGAGTATCTTGAAGAAAAAGTCATGACCGGACTGGAGCTTGTCGTGAAAAACGCGGCGAAATCCGGGGTTGTGGTTGAGGTTCGCGATTACGCGGCTTAAGGGAAATTGATATGGCGATTCCTGATTTTCAAACTCTGATGCTTCCCGTATTACGCGCATTGAGGGATGGGAAAGAGCGCAAAAACAGCGATGTCATCAATTCACTGGCAGATGAATTTTCGTTAACATCAGAAGAAAGAAATGCTCTCAACCCAAGTGGAAGAGCTCGAACTTTTTATAACCGCGTTGCTTGGGCTCAGGTTTACTTGAGACAAGCCAAATTGATCGAAAGCACAAGGAGGGGATACAGCAAAATAACCGAGAGAGGTAAAAATGAGCTAAAAGCCAAACCGGAAAGAATAAATATAGCATACTTAATGCGGTTTTCTGAATTTAAAGAGTCGCGGAAAGTAGGGAACAAAAATGATAATTCTGAACCAATTGGACAATCATCAGAAAATACTCCAGAAGAATTGCTGAAACTTGGCTTGCAAGAAATCAACAAGGGATTGGCTACTGAACTTTTGAATCTCATCAAAAGTTGTTCCCCCGAATTCTTCGAGCATCTCGTCGTACAACTCCTTCTCAAAATGGGTTACGGTGGCTCTCGTGAAGATGCGGGAAGAAGAATTGGCGGTTCCGGGGATGGTGGTGTTGACGGGATAATCAATGAAGACAAGCTTGGGTTGGATGTGATTTACATTCAGGCCAAGAAGTGGGAAAACGTGGTTGGACGGCCTGAAATCCAGAAGTTCATCGGAGCTCTTCATGGGCGACATGCGAAGAAGGGGGTTTTTATTACAACATCTTATTTTTCATCCGAAGCGAGAGCTAGCGTTGAAAATATCGAAAGCAGGGTTGTGCTAATTGACGGTGAACAACTTGCCCAATTTATGATTGACCATAACGTTGGTGTATCCACGGTGGAAACCTACGAAATCAAAAAAATAGATAGCGACTTTTTCTCGGAAGAACAGTATTAGATGTCAGCAAGCCGTAAAGTGGCTGAATCCATGGATAAGAAGGGAAAGCATATGAAATGCAACATCAAAGGATGTCCCGGCGTTTACGATGAGAAAAAGATCACCCACACGGTCAAAAGCCGTGGGAGCGTTGTGGTTATTGATCACGTCCCAGCGTTGATTTGCGACGTTTGCGGGGATTCCCTTCTTCGGCTGGAAACGGTGCGCCATATCGAGGGAATCGTCAAAGCGAAGGCCGAGCCTAGCCAAACCGTTCCTCTTTATGAATATGCGTAGGCGAGGCAGATCGTCTCTCCCCCTTGCCAAGGTGGAGTGGTTTGCAGGGCCGAGTGGGTCTGACCCATGCCCCCCTGATAAGGGGGGTGGCCAAGGGCCGGGGGGTTGCTCCCCCGATGAGGGAAGGTGGCGGCTCGAAGCGCCGGAGGGGTTAGGAAACCCCCGCTCACTATTGTTCGCCGCCCCCTTGTCAGGGGGCCTAAAAGGGCAGAGAGAAGATTGTATACATAATTTATTTTCACACCCCTCACCCGGCCTTCAGCCACCCTCTCCCCCAAGGGGCGATGGTAAAGACAGGCCTAGTGTGAATTTTTGAAAGATTGATGTTAACCAATGCCAAAACGAACTGACATAAACAAAATCCTCATCATCGGGGCTGGCCCTATCGTGATAGGCCAGGCGTGCGAATTCGACTATTCCGGCGCGCAAGCCTGCAAGGCGCTGAGGGAAGAGGGATACTACGTCATCCTCGTCAACTCCAACCCGGCCACCATCATGACCGACCCGGAGCTTGCGGACAGGACGTACATCGAGCCGCTTACCGTGGACACGCTGGAAAAAATAATTGCGCGTGAAAAACCGGACGCGATATTGCCGACCGTCGGCGGGCAGACTGCGCTGAACCTCGCCGTGAGCCTTGCGGAAGAAGGCATACTCGACAAATATAAAGTGGAGCTTATCGGCGCAAAGCTACCCGCCATCAAAAAGGCGGAAGACCGCAACCTGTTCAAAGAAGCGATGCTCAAAATCGGCCTGTCCGTCCCTCCATCGGCGTTGGCGCACAACATGGACGAGGCGCGGTCTGCTCTGCCCGACATCGGGCTTCCGGCGATCATACGCCCCGCGTTCACGCTTGGCGGCTCCGGCGGCGCCATCGCGTACACGGCGGATGAGTACGAGCGGTTTTGCCAATACGGCATCGCCACCAGCCCCGTATCGCAGATACTGGTGGAAAAATCCGTGCTCGGCTGGAAAGAGTACGAGCTGGAAGTGATGCGCGACCTCAACGACAACGTGGTCATCATCTGCTCAATCGAGAACTTCGACGCCATGGGCGTGCATACCGGCGATTCCATCACCGTCGCCCCGGCGCAGACGTTGACCGATCGCGAGTACCAGATATTGCGCGACGCGTCGCTCGCCATCATCCGCGAGATCGGCGTGGACACCGGCGGGTCGAACATACAGTTCGCCGTCAACCCCGTTAATGGGGAAATGATCGTCATCGAGATGAACCCGCGTGTCTCGCGATCCTCTGCGTTGGCGTCGAAAGCCACCGGGTTCCCGATAGCCAAAATCGCGGCGAAACTCGCCGTCGGGTTCACGCTCGACGAGATACAGAACGATATCACTAAGGTTACGCCAGCGTCGTTTGAACCTTCCATAGATTACTGCGTGGTGAAGATTCCACGGTTCGCGTTTGAGAAATTCCCGCAGGCCGACCGCAGGCTTGGCACGCAGATGAAATCCGTCGGCGAGGCGATGAGCATCGGCAGGACGTTCAAGGAGTCTTTGCAGAAAGCGATACGGTCGCTGGAAGTCGGTTCGTCCGGGTTCGAAGAACAGGCGGACGCAAGCCTTGCGGAACTGGAGGAGAAACTTTCCGTCCCGTCGTGGGACAGGCTCTGGTTCGTTGGCGAGGCTTTGCGACGGGGTTTGACGGTGGGCCGGGTGTTCGAGCTTACGAAGATAGACCCCTGGTTCCTGACGAACATAAAAGAGATAATCACAGCCGAGGCGACGATAAAAAAATCCGGCCTCCACGCGGAAGAAGATTTCCGATGGGCCAAGGAGCTTGGGTTCTCCGACAAACGTCTTGCGCAATTGACTGGGGCGACCGAAGGCGACATACGCAGGAAACGCATCGCGCTCGGAGTGGCTCCGGTTTATAAACGTGTGGACACATGCGCGGCGGAGTTTGAGGCGCACACGCCGTATCTTTATTCGACCTACGAAGAAGAGTGCGAATCCGCTCCGACGAACCGGAAAAAAATCGTGATACTCGGCGGCGGGCCGAACAGGATAGGCCAGGGGATAGAGTTCGACTACTGTTGCGTCCACGCCGCCAAAGGGTTGAAGAAAGACGGTTACGAGACCATCATGGTCAACTGCAACCCCGAGACTGTTTCCACCGACTACGACACGTCCGACCGGCTTTATTTCGAGCCGCTGACGCTGGAAGACGCTCTTGCGATAATCGCCAAGGAAAAGCCGGACGGGGTCATCGTACAGTTCGGCGGGCAGACCCCGCTCAACCTCGCCCGTGCGCTCAAGGCCGAAGGCGCGCCGATCATCGGCACCAGTCCCGAATCCATCCACATGGCCGAAGACCGCGAGAGCTTCAAAAAAATGCTCGACAAACTCGGCTTGAAACAGCCGAACAACGGCATCGCCACCAGCTCCCAGGAGGCCCTGGACGTGGCGCAAAGGATTGGCTACCCGGTCGTAGTGCGTCCGTCGTATGTGCTTGGCGGGCGGGCGATGGAGGTGGTTTACGACGACGAGGCGTTGAGGTACTACATGGCCAACGCGGTCAAAGCCTCGCCGGATCATCCCGTGTTGATAGACAAGTTCCTCAGCGACGCGGCGGAGTTCGACGTGGACGCGGTGAGCGACGGGAAAATGGTGGTCATCGGCGGCGTGATGGAGCATATCGAAGAAGCAGGAGTCCATTCCGGCGACTCGGCCTGTTCGCTACCGCCGGTCAGCATCAAAAGCCATGTCGTTGACGAAATCAAACGCCAGACAAAGGCGATGGCCAAAGAGCTGAATGTGATTGGGTTGATGAACGTGCAGTTCGCAATCAAGGACGATGTCATCTACGTGCTGGAGGTGAACCCACGAGCCTCGCGCACCGTGCCGTTCGTTTCCAAGACAATCGGCGTCCCGCTGGCGCAGATAGCGGCGCGTGTGATGGCTGGTAAAACGCTCGTGGAACTCGGTTTCACCGAGGAGGTGGTACATTCCCACATCTCGGTCAAAGAGTCCGTTTTCCCCTTCATCAAGTTCCCGAACGTGGACACGATACTAGGGCCGGAGATGAAATCCACCGGCGAGGTGATGGGAGTGGACAGGTCGTTCGCCCGCGCATTCGGGAAGGCGACGCTTGCGACCGGGTCGGCCCTGCCCACCGGCGGCGCGGTCTTCATCTCCGTCACAGACAAAGACAAACCAAAGGCGTTGTCGGCGGCGCGGACGCTAAAGAAGATGGGATTCGACATACTGGCCACCGGCGGCACGGCGAAAGTGTTGAAAGACGCGGGAATCGAAACTCGGATAGTCCACAAAGTCGGAGAAGGTTCGCCCAACTGCGTGGACAGCATCAACAACAAAGAGGTTGCCCTGGTCATCAACACGACTTCCGGCAAGAAATCCATCCTGGATTCGTATTCCATACGGCGCACGGCCTTGACCCGGAACGTTCCCTATTTCACCACCATTCAAGGGGCGGTTGCCGCCGCCAGCGCGATAGAGTCCCGGTTCCGCGAGGATATGGAAGTGCGAACATTGCAGGAATATTTTGCGGATATGGCGGCGGGCAAGGCTGTTGGGAAATGAAAAAAAGCGAAAGATGATTAGGGATATGCTCCGTGGCGTGACGGACAGCGTGAA
>JADGAO010000146.1 GCA_015231995.1 Nitrospinota bacterium
TCCCGTCAAAAGCTCCGTTCACCAGCGAGCTTAAACTGGTATATCTTTTATCGAGCTTTACCGCGCCGGATTGAAGCCTGCCAATGTCCAACAGTCTGTCTATCATGCTTATCATGTTTTCGCCGACTTTGGAGGCTTTTAAAAGCGCTTCGGCCTGCTGTGGATTGACAGACCCCTGATGGCCGGTTCGAATCAGCTCCAGCAGGCTGAGGATGGAAATGACGGGGGCTTTTAGATCGTGGGACACCAGGGAGACGAATTTATCCTTCAGTCTTGACGCGCTTTCGGCGGCGTCCCTGGCCTTCTTAAGCTCCTCCTGCGCGCGTTTTATCTCCGAGACGTTCGTTATGAACGAAAAAGCCCCTGTAACATGGCCTTCCTTGTCACGCAAAGTCGTTCCGTTGAAAACCATCGGTATTAAAGACCCGCCCGCAGACCTCAGAGTAACGTCGTAACGCCTGTGCGTGGTGGAAGGTATCTGCGTGAGACGCTCGAGCACCTTGTCTCTGGTCTCCGCGTCCACCAGGTCGAGGATGGAGAGCGTCATCATTTTCTCCCTTGTGTAGCCGAGCATTTTGACTAGCGAATCGTTGACTTCGACAGTCTCCAGATTTTCGTTGATCGCCCAGAATCCTTCGCCGGTGGTATTGATGACGTTCCGGTATTTCTCCTCGCTTTTGCGAAGAGCGTCTTCGGCCAGCTTGTCTTTCGTAACGTCGCGCGCCACGGCCATGACGCTGGACGCCTCGCCCCGCTCATTTTTGAGAGGGGTCAGGCGCATGTCCCACCACCGTTCGCGTCCGGCGTGAATGGCGTGGGACTGGAACCGGGCCATGGACGGCTCCCCCCCTGCCGCTTTGGCCAGCGCGGCCAGGGCTTCGCCACCTCCCTCCGCAGTGATGGATACGAGATTATTCGTCAACAGGCTTTTCAGGCCGCCGCTGTCGCTGAGGGCGGCGCAGGCTTTGTTGACCTTCAGAAATTCACCCTTGGGCGAAAGCGTGAAAATGCAGTCCGGCGACTCTTCCACGAGCGTGCGGAAAAACTCCGCAGACTTTCTTATCTCCTCATCCAGCCGTTTTTGAGCTGAAATGTCCCTGACCGCGACGATGCGGGCCGCCTCTCCTTTGTATGTGGCCGCTTTCCCGCGCACCTCTACCGGCGCTCGCTCCCCGTTTTTCCTTATTACTGTCACTTCGTAAGGCTTGTCGTAGCCGGACTGGATGTTTTTCCTGACCGTGTCGCGCTCTTCGGGAGCGATGAATGTGAATGCGTCCATCCCGGCAAGCTCTTCTGCGGCGTATCCCAACATATGCGCCGCCGCCTGGTTCGTGTCGATAATGACCCCGCCGCGATGGATCATTATCCCCTCAAAAGCCGCCTCGGCGAGCGTGCGGAACCGCTCCTCGCTTTCCTGACGGGCGGTTTCCGCGCGTTTGCGCTCGTCAATGTCCTGAATTATCCATATCGAGCCTTTTGAAAGGTCGGATTTGTCCACGGCCTTGCCGGAGATGCGGCGCCATGCCAGGGAGCCATCCTTCCTTTTCATCGTCCGTTCGCTGTGATACGTCTCGCCCAGCGCCAAAATCGGATATACCTCGATATCCATCCGTTCATAATCTTCCCTGGCCGGATAGAACTTCTCTGTGGATTGGCCGATGAACTCCTGCCTGCTCCAGCCAAACATTTCCTCCAGCGCCTGGTTGGCCCGGACGACTTTTCGTTCTCGCACGAGCGCTATGCCTACAAGGGCGTTCTCGAAAATCAGATCCAGTTCGGCCTGGGCGCGTTGCAATTCGGAGGTCACAGGAATCCATTTCCATAATCCGATGGCAAGGCACGCAAAGCCGGGCAGGTAGCCCAACAGGTTTTCCAAAAACGGCAGAAGGCTTGCGCCCCTGAAACTGTCGAAAGCCTGAAAGGGAATGATCTCTTCTATAACGTCTATGACTGTGCCAAAAAAAATCAGGCCGAATCCGGCGACTATCCAGCCCCATCCGCTTTGACGGCCCAGAACGCTACTGCCGCGCAAATGTAGAAGGTATGCGAATATCAGGAGGGTGAATAAAGCTCTGACAATCTCCAGCGATACGTTGTCCATAACCCTACTTTCCTGATGCTAAAATACCTGTTATGCGGAGGGGGTGTGATTTTCCCTTCCATCGAAATACTGCGGACTCCGCGATGTTTACAAAAAGAAAGTTAAACCCTCTCGCCGCTTAATGGTGATCCTTCTTGGCAAAAGACCTTTGCGTAACCAAACGATTTTCATTTCTTGTCATCCTGAGGGAGCTCTGGCGACCGAAGGATCAAAGTAGAACAATTGTTCTTTAGATAGATTCTTCACTTCGCTACGCTCCGTTCAGAATGACATTACATCAGAATGACAATATTGCAAACGCGATGGATTATGCAACGGTATCCTTGCAAGGTGGACAAAGGGGGAAGGGTATTTCGTTTCATGTCGCCGGCCTTGTCCGCTCCTTCGCCAATTTTGGGTGGGGTTTTTCTGCTAGTCCCTGCGCAATCATCTTCCAGCTTCCATATACCGCCGGAGCAGTTTGTTGATTCGGGTTTGATAACCACGCCCCTTTCCTTTCAGCCAGCCAAGGACATCCTCATCCAGCCGTATGGTCACGGTTTTTTTCCGGGGCGGCCAATCCGACAGGGCCTTCTTGAAGAACGAATCATCCAACTCAGGGATATCGCTGTAATCAATATCCCCCTCTTTCATGGCGTCAATCTTCTTCAAGTCGCTTTTGATAGATTTCCTTTTCCCTCTCATTGGCTTTCCTCATCGAAATGATGCGGGTTCCTGTCCCGCGCGGGGTGTGAGCTATAACAACCACGCGCCCACCAAGTTTTCCCAGCGTGATAAATCTGCGCTCACCGTAATCGGCGCGATTGTCGTCAAAGGTGATGGTCTCTCCTTCAAATACGATTCCGGCGTCTTCAAAATGCAGGCCATGCTTTTTCTGGTTAGTCAGGTTTTTCGCCCTGTCCCACTCATGCCGCATGGCTTAATTGTAAATATAAAGGTAAATACAGTCAACATTCTTCATGTCGCCGGCCTCGTCCGCTCCTTCGCCCATTCGCGCAGATAACCGATCTCCTCTGCCATAGTGCGCGACAGCGGCACAGACCCGCGCAGGGCGGACATGACATCGGCGCTGTTAAAATCCCGTGTCTCGCCGAATGCGGTATGCATGGCTTCCACCACCGCCATTTCGATCTCCGCGCCGGAAAAACCATCCGCAAGCGCCGTCATATCCGCGATATCGTAGCTGTCGGGTTTCCTGCCGCGTTTTGCGATGTGGATGCGGAATATCTCGCGCCGCTCGGCCTCGCTCGGCAGGTCTATGAAAAAAATCTCGTCGAACCGCCCCTTCCGCAAAAGTTCCGGCGGCAGGTCGGAGATGGAATTGGCCGTCGCCACGACGAACACCGGATGTTTCTTTTCCTGCATCCATGTCAGGAACGTGCCGAATATCCGCGCCGTAACCCCGGCGTCCGTCGCGCCGGAGGATTTGATGCCGGAAAAACCTTTTTCTATCTCGTCTATCCAGAGTATCACCGGCGCCAGCGACTCCGCAGTGGCGATGGCCCTGCGGATGTTTTCCTCCGAGGAGCCGATGTATGACGAGAATATCCTGCCCATGTCCAGCCGTAGCAAGGGCTGACCCCAGAGGTTGGCCACGGACTTGGCCGCAAGGCTCTTCCCGCAACCCTGCACGCCGAGGAGCAGAAGGCCCTTCGGGCTCGGTAGGCCGTAATCTATCGCTTTCTGCGTGAACACGCCTTTGCGCGACGCCATCCATTTTTTGAGGTTCGAAAGCCCGCCCACGCCTGATAGCGTTTCGTTGGACTCGAAATATTCCAGCGAGCCGGATTTGCGTATGATCTGCTTTTTCTCGAAGAGTATCATCCCGATATCCCGCGAGTCGAAGACCTGATCCGTAAGCAGGCACTTGGAGAAAATCCTCCGCGCCTCGGAGATGGTAAGCCCCAACGCGGCGTTTATCACCGCGTCTTTGTCGTTTTCGGACAGAGCCACGGAGAGCTTGGGGCTTTTCGCCGCGAACGCCAACGCGTCGTCGAGTACGGCCCGTATCTCTTCTCTGCCTGGAAGCGGAAGGTCGAGTATGGTGATGTCTTTTTCCGTCTCGACGGGGATTTTAAGCGTCGGCGACACCAGAACCAGCGTCTTTTGCGACTTGGCGAAATCCCGCGCAAGGTCGCGCAGTTTACGCGCCACAACATCGGTTTCAATGTAGTGATGGAAATCCTTGTAGAAGAATATCGCCGACTCGGAGGAGGCCATTGCGGCGTCCAGCGCGTCCACCGCCTTTTTTTGCGGCGGGGCCGAGGCGTCGCCGGAGGTGACTGCCCATGTTATGATTTTTTTGTTAAGCTCCGTGGCGGCGGACGAAACGAGTTTTTCCGCCCGGTCCTCCTCGTGGGTGAGAAGGTATATCACCGGGAACCTCGACCGCACGAGGAGTTTGAACTCCTCCATCACGTCTTGCGCTTTCATTTGTGTATGGCTCCTGCGTTACATTGTAGGGGCAGACCTGTGTGTCTGCCCTAATTCATGATGGCGAACACATAGGTTCGCCCCTACAACAATATTTCTCCATCTTACACTTCCAGAAAATCGAATTCGCTGTCGCCCATTTTTTTCTCTTCTTTTGTCCCGGTTTCCAGGAACTCGAACTCGCTCTTATCCTTACTTTCGATTTCCGATTTGGCCTGAGCTTTGCCGCCCTCGCCATAGCATGTGATGACCCCTTTGTCGGACGCTGTGACGAAACTTGCGCCGTCATAGGTCATCTCCAGATGGATGACGGAGTTTTTCGTGTCGCTACGCCAAAGAGTGTTGCCCTCGATGTCGAGCAAGGCCAGTTCGCCGTCCAGCCCGCTTGCGGCTATCTTTTCTCCTTTGGAGTCCACAGCCAGCCGCATGACAGGAAAACCGGGATCCACGCTGATCATGTCCTGCGTGTCCATATCAACGATGTTAAAGCCGCCGTCCCGCGACGGCAGGAAAATCCGCCTCCCTTTCGAACAGACTTTGACCTCAAGTATCGGTATCCCAAGGCTCATTTCGCTGACTGGGTTAAAGCGTTTGTCGTAATATCCCACCCATCCCATCGGCGCGGCCAGGAACAGGTCGCCGGATCGTGGCGAGAAACGGGCGAACGCGACGGGTTGAGTGGTATGCACGACGCGGGCGCGTTCCCCGCCGGAGTCTATCACATGGAACCGCCCCTTATGGCTGGCCACCACGGCGCACTGGCCGCCTGCTTTTATGGCAAGCGCGTTGGCGTCCCTGTCCACCCACTTTTCCCATTCCAGTTCCGCATTGCGTGTCACCCGCAACAGCCGTCCGTCCGCAGTGAGAATATAGAGAATGGAGCCATCAGCCGATATCGCGCCGGCCTTTGCGCCGAACCCGACCTTTTTGTCCCACACGATTTTTCCCGACGGGCCGATGAGGAGTATCCTGTCGCGCAAATCCACGGCGAATACGTCGCCTGTCATCCCGGAGACTGACAGGGATTCGAGCGGCCTTACATGGGTGTGTTCCCATAGCGTGTGAATTTTTGTTTTGACGGCCATGTGGTCAATATTTCCATTTTCTTTTTTTAAGGATATTGTATCCCTCCACGCTTGCGAAAAGTAGCGAGGGCAGGGCGGATGGGCAAATGTTCATCTGGCTGTTCTTCACCCCACAGTCTTAGCATAACCACGCGATTTTCATATTTTGTCATCCTGAGGGCGCTTTGCGACCGAAGGATCAAAGTAGAATAGAACATTCTTTTGAGAGATTCTTCACTTCGCTACGCTTCGTTCAGAATGACAATCTCTGATGGATTCTTCGCGGAGTTTACCCTGAGCAAAGCGAAGGGCTCAGAATGACAATGTTGCGAACGCGATGGATTATGCAAAGCTCCACGCATACGCTTTCTCTTCTTCTGAACGTTGACATCAGGGCGGCGTTCAGACTTTGCAGGCGGGTCGCCCGCGCTTCCAGGAAAAGCGCAAGCCGGTCTCACTCGGCCACTGTTGTAGCATCGCAATCGTATCCGCATCTCCTCTCTCCATGTTCGTTTATCCAACATGCTGGCACGCAGGATAGCGCAAAGCTTCTGAGCTGGAAATGGAACTTGAGGGACTTGGAGAATTTGAAAGACTTGAAAAGGATGAGGGACTTGAGGGACTTGAGGGATTTGAAAAAGCTGAAGGGGGAGCAGACAGAGTAGGGGCGAACCTGCGTGTTCGCCCGCCTGTGAGAAAGCAGGCACGCAGATATGCCCCTACTTCAAGACGACAGTAAAGAGCGGCTTCGGGAGGTTTTACGCGTCTTGCCCCCCGATATCGTATAATCATGCAAACGATGCCCAATAAAGGAGGAACATACGATGGAAAAAAACATGACAGTGGGCATATTGGTCGGCGGCGGCCCGGCTCCCGGAATAAACAGCGTCATCAGGGCGGCTACCATAAAACTCCGCAACCACGGCGCCAAAGTCATAGGCATATACGACGGTTTCTCCAACCTGATCAAAGGCGACGTATCGCAGGTTAAGGAGCTTTTCATAGACGACGTCTCCGTCATACATTTCGAGGGAGGCTCGATTCTCCGCACGTCGCGGGCCAACCCGACCACCAAAGAAGAAAGCCTCAAGAAAGTCGTGGAGAGCCTCGATAAACTGGGCGTCAACTGTCTGATAACCATCGGCGGCGACGACACCTGTTTTTCCGCACATCAGGTGGCCAAAACCGCGCAGGGGAAAATCCGGGTCATCCACGTCCCCAAAACTATTGATAACGATCTCAACCTCCCGCACGGCATACGCACGTTCGGGTTCGCCACGGCCCGGCATTTCGGAGTGCAGATAGTCAAAAGCCTTATGAACGACGCGAAGACCACCGGCCGGTGGTACATCGCAGTGGCCATGGGACGCAAGGCCGGGCATCTTGCCATGGGCATCGGCAAATCGGTGGGAGCGACTCTTACGATAATCCCGGAAGAGGTGGCCGCCCCTAAAATGGACTTCATGTGGATCATAGACACGCTCATCGGTTCGGTGGTCAAACGACGCGTGTCGGGCAGGCGCTACGGCGTGGCGATTCTGGCCGAAGGGTTGGCGGAGAAACTGACGGAAGAAGAGCTTGCGCGTATGGGGCAACTCGAATACGACGAACACGGCCACCCGCGTTTGAGCGAGCTGGATTTCGGCAAGGTCGTCAAAAACACGCTAAGGAGCGAGCTTGAGAAGCTCGGCATAAAAACCACGATTGTGGACAAGGAGATCGGCTACGAACTGCGTTCCATCGAACCGGTGCCGTTCGACATGGAATACACGAAAGAACTAGGTTTCGCCGCCGCCAAACATGCGCTTTTGGGCGGCACGGGGGACATGATAACCATACAGGAGGGCAAATCCGTGCCCATGCCCTTCTACTCCATAATGGACCCGGAGACCGGCAGGACGCGCGTTCGTCTGGTGGATATCCACACGGAAACTTACGAGATGGCGCTCGAATACATGATTAGGCTAAAGAAAGAGGATTTCGCCGACGATGAGTATGTAAAGCTCCTCGCCGCCCAGACGAACCTGTCGCCGGAGGATTTCCAGAAACGGTTCGAGCGCGTGGCGGTGGCGTTTGAGGGGCCATCCACTTTCATACCGTACCAGCAACCGGGCCGGGCGGGATTGGGCAGGTAAACCGGGTAAGATTAAGGAGAATGGGCGATGGCGGTAAAGGGTGTCAGCAATCTGACGTGGACCGCCCCGCCCAAAGTCACGAAATTCTCCAATACGACCGGCAAAGACCCGAACGTGCCGATGGCCGGACGAGGCGCGCCTGTTAACATCGGCAAACGTCAGACCGGCGATTCGCAAAAACAGGTGTTGATCCAGGCGGCGAAAGCCGGGATACCCCACGTCCCGCCCGGCGGCAAGATCAACATCGCGGCGTAAGGGGCGACCTACCGGGTCGCCCCTACATGAGAATACCTTCACGCCTCTTTCCTGCGGCGGACAATCTGAACAATCGTCAACGCACAAAAAGCCAATGCGATGTAGGGCAAAACGTCTCCCGTTCGGGCGTAGAGGGTTTCCACTTTATTGACCGGCACGCTGGCGATCATCACGCCGTCGCCACCCTCGCCAAACCGCAAAGAGCCGCGCACACGCCCATATGGATCGGTGGCGAACGAGGTGGCCCCACGAACTGAGCGCACCATAGAAATGCCGCCTGCAACCGCGTTGAACCGCGCCATGCCGGAGTGCAGTGGGTCTATCCCCCGCCAGTCGCCCGACGGAACGAACACCAGCCCCGCCCCGCCACGCGCGTTATCGAGGACGACATGCGGAAAGTTGTAGTCGAAGCAGATGCCGCCGCTCATTTTCCCGTAAGGCGTGTCAATCACCTTGGCCGGGACTTTGCCTGCGACGCTCCCCTCGCCAGGCACGGGATGG
>JADGAO010000147.1:0-646 GCA_015231995.1 Nitrospinota bacterium
TATTGTCGCCACCGCTTTCAAAGGCGCGGCGGAAGCTGATAAAGGGGCTGACAATAAGAACGTCGCCGATATAAGAGCGGACAGGATCGAATGAAATCTCATTTGAACACCTATGAGAGCAACAAGGAAATTACGCAAAACTTTCCCTGGCAAGGAAGCCGGCGCTTAGCCCGTCGTTTCCGCAACATTGTCATTCTGAGGCCCTTCGAAGGACTCAGGGTAAACTCCGTGAAGAATCTATGCTCTGCAATGTCATTCTGAGCAACGCGAAGAATCTATCAAATAGAACATTCTGTTTTACTTTGATCCTTCGGTCGCAGAGCCTCCCTCAGGATGACAAAAAAAGGACTCTCTCTGCAACATGGTCGCAGGAACTCCCTCAGGATGACAACGATTTGTCATTCTGAACGGAGCGAATGCGAAGTGAAGAATCTATCTAAAGAACAATTTATTCTACTTTGATCCTTCGGTCGCAGAGCCTCCCTCAGGATGACAAAAAAAGGACTCCCTCGGCAACATGGTCGCAGGAACTCCCTCAGGATGACAAAAAGAGACTCCCTCGGCAACTATCGCCAAAGGAGGAGAAAGCGCGAATCACTCGCCCCGACAAGCAAAAACGGCGGGGTGATAAACACCCCGCCAGCGT
>JADGAO010000147.1:917-3441 GCA_015231995.1 Nitrospinota bacterium
CTGTCTGTCGGTATCGCGCAACCGACGGACGCGGACAGAAGCCTGTGAGGCTCGTCGCTGGCTATGCGGGCCATGACGCAGAACGTTATGGCTCCCGGCTTAAGAAGGCCCACGCCCTCCTTGCGGGAGATTATCTTGCACTGGGGCGGGAGTATCGACGAGACATGCACAAGGTTGCATTTCTCGACCCCTGCGTCGCGCAGGGCCAGCTCGAAGGAGCGAAGCTCCGTTTTATGGGTGCCTACCCCGTTTGTGAAAAACATTTTTTTAGGAACGAAATCCATCTCTTTTCTTCATGCTCCTTTTGTCATCTGCCCAAGTCCGGCGCAATGCCGGCCGGCGAGTTGTCAAGCCCTCCGCAAACCTCCAAACGAGGGGTTTACTTTAACGCAAAATACCGTGTCCATCAATAATAATACAAACCGACTTTTTTAGGGGCGTAAGACGGCCTCATTTCACGCTCCCCTCGACAGCGGAGGCGGTTTTGTCTTTCTCCGGCTCCACGGGAATAATCTTTATCTCCGCGCCGCTCCATTCCCTCAGGGTCGCCCAAAAACTTCCAAAAACCACTTTCGATTTCATCATCACCGGGGCGAACGCTTCGTCGTCGGAAAACCAGATTGTCATCTTCCCGCGCCGCTGGAATATCCCTTCCGACATCAGCGCAGGCTCCGCGACGATCGTGTCGACATAGCCGCCTTTGACCAATATCCGCTCCTTGCGAAGAGCGCGTATCTTCAGCATATACTTCTTGCGGTCGTCGAATATGGGAAAGCTCAACTCCTCCCCCACCCGCACCCGTTCGCGCGCGGCGCGGTACGCGTACATGACGGAAAACGCGTCCAGCGTGCCAGGGTCAATGGGGTATTCTTTCGGCGCGTCGTTGTCCACCCTGTAGATGGCGACGCCGCGGCCATGATCGAAGTCTATGCGTTTGCGCTTTGTGTAACTGTTTTCGGATATCCTGATGTCCACCCCACTGCTGTAGAGGCCGGCCGTGTCGAAAAACGAAAGCGACCTGTCGTCCACAGTGTAAAGAGTGTGCACCCAGCCGACCGACTTTGCGTCGAGGTAGACGGTGAGCGCGGCTGGGCCTCCAGGAGCGGCGTCGTTGCGGACGCCGAGGACGGCTTCCCCGCCGAGGATGCCCATCCATGTGATGTCGTAGGCGAACCGCTCCCCCGCTTTGAAGGGAAGAGGTTTTGCGCCGGAACCGGCCACAGCATGTGGCGGCGAAACGGAAAAAAACGCCAGGACGAACGATAACGCGGCTCGCGCTATCATGGCGGCCACGCGATTGTCAGTTGTCAGCGCGATGACCGCATTTGTTGTTGTTGGCATGAACTACCTGCCACAAATCCAGCTTGGCGAGCTTTTTGGTTTCGCAGATGTGAAGGTTTGTGGTGGCGACCAGCTCCGCAAGGGTCATGTCCATTCTCCATCCGAGCTTGCGGAAGAAAGGATCGCACAGGTTTTCCATCTTTGCGATGATGGGATTGGGGGATACGAAATGGTTGACGATAACGATTTTGCCGTCTGGTTTGGCCACGCGGCGCATTTCCTGGATAACCTTGTAGGGGTCGGGCACGACGCTTATTATGTGCGTGGCCACGACGAAGTCGAACGTGTTTTCCTCGAAGCCGAGGGAGCAGGCGTCCATCTCCAGCAGGTTCACATGCGACAACCTCATTTTTGAGACCTTTTTGCGGGCCTGGTCGAGCATGTGCGAGGAGATGTCTATGCCGGTCACGCTACAGTGCCTAGGGTATAGCGGCAAGGCAAGGCCCGTGCCGACGCCCACGTCGAGCACCTTGTCGCCCGGCCCGATATCCAGCCCGGAGATGGCCAGCTTTTGCCGGGGATGGAAAAAACCCTTGAACAGAAAATCGTAAACGGAAGAGTAGTTCTTGTAAATCTTCCTGATGCTTTCCAACTCCATTATTCCCTCATCATGTTATCGGAGCGGCTTCCTTTGCCCTGACTTTCCGCGCCGATTGCGTTAATGGCGTTAACCGGCAATTCGAAAAGCCTTTTTAGAATTCCCCCTATCCCGACGGCAAGAGACTCAAACGGCACGGCGTTCACTTCGGGATCGTCCAATGGCCCATTCACCTCGTAATAACTAGCTATCAGGCTCTTCTTGTCGCCAGTAAGAACATGGCCCGCCACCGGTATGGAGCTTAGGACTTTGTCCACAGCGACAAGGGGCATTACACCCACCCGCATGTCCACGTCCCCGCTTGGGACCGTATAGGATCCTACGGCGGATATGCGCATCGCTTCGGAATCCACCATAAGGTTTTCCGTCCGCGCCACGCCGCCCTTCAGGTCGAATCCGGCGCTAACGATGTTGAATGCCATTCCGTCCGCCGCTAAATCAGGCGTTTTAAGTTTAAGATACTGGAGCACATTAAGCAAAGAGAAAATTTTAGCCAGCAAATTGAACCTGTGTATCACCCCCTTGCCGGAACGCGCCTCCAACCTTCCAGTGAGGGTCTTTTTCATATCCCTCCACAGCTTGCCG
>JADGAO010000147.1:3451-4484 GCA_015231995.1 Nitrospinota bacterium
TCCCGGCAACGTCTATTTTCAGGTTAAACTTCCCTTCCACGGTTCTCTCCCCGCCGAAAGATTCCGCAAGAAGCCTCCCCATCTCCATATCCACCACATCTATCTTGGCGTCGAATTTCGCTTTCCCATCCTCGATCAACGCTACGTCGCCGATGAAACGCCACTTGCCGCCGACGGATTCGAAGTTCAACGGGTCGATATGGAACATGTCGTTGGCGTACCTGATCCGCGTATTGAGGTCCTGGTAGTGGAGCTGTCCGATATCCCCTTTTCTGGACCTGATATTCAGGTTCCACGTCCAATCCGGCGTCGAGGTCGGGGTAGTGAGCGTTACCTTCCTTATCTCCTGCGGCTTCTCCCCTTCTGGAAGCGGTTTGCCGAACAGGTCCTGCAGGCTAAGGCTGTCGGCCTCGACGTTAAGCGTAAACTCCGGCCTCTCTACGATGACGCCCTGGCCGGTGATCCTGAACGGGGAATCGTTGAACCTGCCGTGGCCTTTTTTAAGGAAAATGTGGTTGTTTATCAGCTCAAACGCGCCGGAGCAGTCGTAAAATATTCCTTCCAGTATCGGAAGCCTGAATGTGGCTTCGTTGAAAATAAGCCTCCCGGCAAGTTTGATGGGTTTGCCGGGAATGCTTTTTATGGAGAACTTGCCTCCAACCTTTCCGCCGCCGTTTATGTCGTCGAAAAAGAGGAAAAACTTGTCGAGATCGTCCATGTTGGCCCCTTCGGACTCCACCTCGATATCTATCCCCTGTTCGGCCATAAGCTGGCCTACCTTGCCGGAAACGGTGATGACCGAATCTCCCACCAGCGCCTTGAGCCTGTCTATCGTGAGTTTATCGCCGCCACGGACAGACCCGGTGAACGAATAGATGTTCCGCGTGCCTTTGCTCTTATGGATTATGTCCAGCAGGCGATACTCCGCACCGGTCATGTCGAGCCTGTAATCGAGATGGAAATCCTTGAACCCTCCCTTGACGCCGATTTCCGCGAAAACAAGCCCGGTCTGGTAATAGATGCCTCCGTAAGA
>JADGAO010000147.1:4667-8456 GCA_015231995.1 Nitrospinota bacterium
CTCCTGTATGGGAAGTCCCAGAGCGTCGCTCTTCAGGTTCACGCTGTTGAACGCTATCTCCCCTTTGAGCGCGACTGTGGACGGCGGCTCTTTGGTGTCCCACAAGACGGACATGTCCACTCTGGCTCCGCCGCTGGTTATTTTCACTTCCTCGATCTTATCGCGGAATTCCGGCGACGCCACCGTTTCGGCGAACAGATGGATCGCTTCGGCAAGGTCGAGGTCGGCTTTGAAGCGGGCGTCAATCACGGGCCAGTCATGCACCTGTTTCAAAACGCCCGATATCCCGCGCAGGGAGCTTTTGCCGTAGCGGGCCTTCAACCCGTCCATCCGCAACGTATCCCCCTCCAATATCACGGATCCTTCCATTGAGTCGAATGGAAGGGGCATGCCCGGCATAATCACGCTAAAATCCTTAACGCTTATGCCGCCTGAAAAGTTGTTGAGGGCGTATGTCTGGCTAATGGAGCGCAGGGCGGAAAGCGATCCTTCGTACGTCAACCCGTCCAGCTTCGCCTTTCCACCACGGAAATTGTTGTCGAGAAATGAGACTTGCTGGGGCGTGAACACGCTGTCGGGAATATGAGCGAGAACCTTGTTTATATCCAGCATCTCAGTGTCCACCGTAATGGTCATCACCGGATCGGAGCTGGAAACTCCAACCACTTTGCCATTCAGATCGGCAGACAGATCGTCCATCTGCGCCCGGGCGGAGACGATATGAGCCTCATCGGCGTCTCCGGCCAGATCGAACGCAAGCGATAACGTTTTCGGACGTATTTTGAAATCTGAAGCTCCTTTTAGCTGGATGTCTGCGGAAGCCAGCGAAACCTGCCCCTTCAATCCGGCTTTGCCTGCAAAGTCGCTCTCGAAAGACATATCCAAATCGGCGAATCCTTCCACTCTCTCGAACGGGACGGTGTCCTTGATATAAGGCCACAGAGCCGCCATGCCAAAGCCGTTAAGGGACGCCTTCCCCTCCGTATTAATCCCGCCTGCGCCACCCACCCTTTCCAGCGATGCGTTGAGCGCGGCTTTACCTGTGACTCCCTTATGAGTCACCATGGCGGTGGCGGTAAGCCTGGCGTGATCCGTGGAAAGGATGCCCCGTGAAAATGAAGCGTTCGCCTCGAAAAAGGATATCCGCACGGGTTGAAGAGAGACGCGCTCGTCTTTAAAACGCACGTTGGCGTTGGTTATCGTGACGGACATAAAAGCGTCCATCGCCTTTTCCACCAGGGCCGCCATGGCGTTTTTTTTGTCTGGACTCGGATTAAGGAACGGTATGTTAAAAGAGCCGTCTTTAGCCCGAATGACATTGATCATCGGGTTGTCCACCGAAAACTCATCGAACAAAACCTGCCCCTGCAAGGCTCTCAAGAAGCTGAGCCTGGCCTTGAGCCTGCTGACGGTAAGAGCAGGCTTGCCGTTGATTTCGATGATGACGTTCGATGCGGCCACGCCCGGCCCGTCGGCCAGCGTAAACTCGAGAGAATCGAAGGTGACGTCCGATCCAAGCTTTTCAGAAAGGTAGGCGGCCAGAAACGGGTGGTACCGCTCTGCGTTGACAAAAAGGGGAAGGACATAAAACAACGCGGCCCCAAGCGCGAAAATATAAAGAAGGAAGGCAGACATGCCCCGGAGATGGATAAGCCTGCGCCGGGGTTCTTGCGGAGGGGAAGGCGTGGAGTTCATATCTTCGGAGGAAGGGTGTGTCATGCCGCCCGGCCCATACCTAAAGCCCTAGGCGGCGAAGACTGCGGAAAAATCTTGCTCAAGACGAGTCCCCCCTCCTGCGGTGGCGCGGGAAGAAGCGCCCGGCGTGGGAAACGAAGGACAGTAAGGCCCTGAAGCCTTATTAAAACCGCTCCACGAGCCTGGCCGCCTTGCCCTTAAGATCCCTGAGGTAGTAAAGTTTCGCGCGGCGAACCCTGCCGGAGCGGATGACTTCTATCTTGTCCACCCTGGGCGAATGGAGGGGGAATATCCTCTCCACGCCGACGCCGGAAGATGTTTTCCTCACCGTAATGGTTTCGCGGACGCTACCGTTTTTGCGGGCGATAACCACGCCCTCGAAAACCTGGATGCGCTCTTTCTCGCCCTCGACGACCTTTATGTGAACCTTCACGTTATCCCCTATCCTGATGGCGGGGATGTTGTCTTTCATGTACTGCTTTTCGACGAATTCCAGCGTGGTCATTTTATAATTCTCTCTTTCAATTCTTCGGCCCAAGTAGCCGATCCAGTATTATAGCCGCGGCGCAACGCACCGGCAGATGGTTAAACCTGTCGGCCCCCTCGATGGGAGCCAGCCTCAAACCGGCCCTGTTCATAACCTGCGGCGCCAATCCGTGCCCGGTTCCGAAAAGAAGGGCGAACCGCCCGTCTCCCTCCAAAACCCGCCTCGCCTCCGAGTAGCCGACGACCGCCTCGGAGCGTTTTGCGCCGGTGGTCACAAGCGTAACCGCGCTTGCGGCAAGTTTTAAATTATCAATCATGTCGTCGAGGCTGTCAACCACTTTTACGCAGGTCAACGCCTCTTTTCTGCTGGGGTTGAACTCCGCCCCGTACCCTTCCGTCCAGTGGCGCGAAAGCCGCTCGACCAGCCTCTGTTGTGTCTTGATGGGGGTGATTATGAAAAGGTCTTTCACCCCATATGTCCGGCACGTCCTGGCGAAGTCGTGCACGTCTATCGTGGTGACGGAGCTGGTAACCTCCTCCCCTCTTCTGTTGAGCACGGGGTGATGCACCAAAGCCACGGCCAGTTTGGCCGCAAGATTCGCGTCAGGCGCGCTCATCCCCATCCCTCCTTCGAGCTTTTTCCATAAAATCGCCTGCCATAACGCGTTCCTTTTCCGTAAGGACGGCTTTCGCCAAAAGGTCGGGCCTTACGCTCGCCGTCTTTTTTATCGCTTCCTCCCGCCGCCACGCTTCTATTTTTTTATGATCGCCATTTAGAAGAACCTCTGGAACCCGTGCGTCCCGAAACTCCGCCGGACGTGTGTAATGAGGGTGTTCGAGAAGGCTGTCCGAATGGGACTCGTGGACGATCGAAGCCTCCTCCCCAACCACACCGGGCACAAGACGCGCCACGCAGTCTAGCATGACCATCGCCGGAATCTCGCCGCCGGTCAAAACATAATCGCCAATGGAAACCTCCATGTCGCAAAAAAGCCCGCTGACACGTTCATCCACCCCCTCGTACCTGCCGCACAGGATTATGAGGCCGGGAAGGGATGAAAAATCCTGCGCCATCCGCTGATTGAAAAGCTTTCCACCCGGCGTCATCAGCGCTACCTTCGCGCCGGGATTTTGTGTTTTAAGCTCCTCGACCGCAGACGCGAACGGCTCCACCTTCATCACCATCCCCGCCCCGCCGCCGTAAGGATAGTCGTCGGTGACATGATGTTTGTCGTAAGTCCATTTACGCAGGTCGTGGACATTTATTTCCAACAGACCCTTCTCCCTTGCCCGGCCAATGATGGAACTGGAGAGCGGCCCGTCGAACATCGCAGGGAAAATGGTAACTATGTCAAAACGCATAAAAGACACCGGAAATGAAACTATTTTAAACTGTCATGCTGAGCTTGTCGAAGCATGACGACAACAAACTAATGCACCACTTCATCCTTTGCTTCCCCGTGGTCGCCTGGGGCTGTTGCCCAAACATTTATACACCAAATGGTTTATTGATCCGAGGCTTCATACCTTTCCTCCCCCTTACAAAGGAGAGCTTGCATAAGTCAACGATTAACTCCTTACCCTCTCCCCGCCAACTTTGCGGGGAGA
>JADGAO010000148.1 GCA_015231995.1 Nitrospinota bacterium
AACTTCCTGCCCGAAAGATATGGAGGGAAGCGATGTGGCCGACCAGTCCTTCACGGGACGGAGCAGGCCGCTGGACTCTCCCGGAAGGTCAATGCCTGTCTTGCGCCCGAAGCCGAACCCCGTAAGGTACGAATAGAGCTTTTTCTGGCCCAGCAGTTCCCCTATTTTTATAGCCCCGATGTTGCTCGACTTGGCGATGACCTCGGCCACCGAAAGCTTGCCGTACCTGTTCTTGTGCGCTTCTTTGAATTCACGTCCGCCGGTCTTGTACTGCCCGTTCTCGCAGTCGAGCGTGTCGCCGGGGTTGATCAGTTTTTCCTCCAGGGCCGCCGCCGCCACAAACAGCTTGAATGTGGAGCCAGGCTCCACCGCGTCCTCCACCGCGCGGGGTTTGACCGCTCCCGAAGAGCGTTTGACGCCCAGGTTGGGGTTGAACCGCGGATACTCCGCCATAGCCACGATCTCCCCTGTGTACGGATCCATCACCAGGGCGACCCCGCTTTTCGCGTTGGTTTTGACGGTCTGCTTTTCGATGGCGTTTTCGGTTATGTACTGGATGCGCTCGTCTATCGAAAGCTCCAGGTCAACCGGGCCGGACTTGGCTTTGACGCTCATATCGTCGGGCATGGAGACGGGCCGCCCCAGCGCGTCCTTGAGCACGGTGAACCGCGAGTTGACCGGCCTCATGATCTTGTTATACGCGTATTCGATCCCGTACAAGCCCTGGTTATCCATCCCGCAGTAACCGATGATCTTCGAGGCGATCTCGCGGTTCGGATAGTACCTTTTCGATTCCTTGGCCAATCCCACGCCGCGCAATCCGAGAGTCTTGATCCGTTTTGCGGTCTCTTCGTCAACCTTCCGCCTCACCCAGATAAAGCTCCGGCCCCGTCCTTTTTTGACGTCTGCGGCGATACGTTTAGAGAGCGCGTTTCGGGCGTTTATATCAACAGGCTCCAGCTCTTTTACGATGGCCCTGATGGCGACGGCCTGGTTGTCCATGATCCTGGGGTTGATGTATATGGAGTCCACGTCTACGGACACGGCCATCTCGTTTAGCTTCCTGTCATAGATGGCCCCTCGCGGAAGACTCACGTCCAGACTGCCGAAATGCAGTTTCTCCGAATATTCCTCCACCCGCTCGTCGCCGAGGGCCATCAGTTGGACAAGCCGCCCCGCTATCGCCACGGACCAGACTCCCATAAAAAAGAAAATGACTCCGACCCTGATCCGAAACCAGCGTTTCTCCCTGGCGGCGTCCAGCGGCCGTTCACTTGCGTTTTGCGACAATGGCCACCTGCCCTTGAGAGGGAAACACGAAACCGAGGTCCCGCACAGCCCTCTCTTCGATATAATCGTAGGAACTGCGCGATGACAGCTCCAGTTTCAGCTTCTTGTTAAGCTCCTTGGCTTGCGACATCGTCTTGAGTTTGCCGGAATATTCGTACATCATCGTCGTGGCGCGGATGGACGGGTACGCGTAAATGAGCGTGGCGGTAAAACAGAGCGTCGCCGACAATACGTAAACGGCGATATTCTTGAGCCGGGCGTTATCTTTCTCTTTCTCCCTGTGATTCATCCCCGTTTCCCCTCAGGCCGCCCTTCCGGTTTTTTCCACGGCGCGCATTTTGGCCGATCGCGCCCTCGGGTTTTGAGCCACCTCTTCATCGCCGGGTTGAACCGGTTTTTTCGTCAGGATTTTCACCCTTGCAACCCTTCCGCACACGCACACGGGAAGGGTGGGAGGGCATATGCAACGGCCCGCCATGTCGGCGAACGCGTTTTTCACTATCCGGTCTTCAAGGCTATGGAACGAGATTACCGCCAGCCTGCCGCCGGGGTTGAGCCTGTCCACTGCCGTCTCCACCGCCTCTTTTAGCCGGTCAAGCTCGCCGTTGACTGCTATGCGTATGGCCTGAAAAACGCGGGTGGCCGGATGGATGCCCGGTTTGCCGTGACGCGGCGCGGCCGATTCGATTACCCCGGCCAGTTGCACAGTGGTGGTGATTGGGGAGATGGAACGCGCGTGGACGATGGCTTTTGCGATTTTTTTTGCGGCGGACTCCTCGCCGTATTCCCAGAATATGGATGTGAGTTCCTGCTGGCTGTATCCGTTCACCAGATCGCGGGCGCTCGTATGGAAAGATTGATCCATACGCATGTCCAGCGGCCCGTCTTTCTGGAAAGAAAACCCCCGCGCCCCGTCCTCAAGCTGGAACGAGGAGACACCGAGGTCCATCAAAACGGCGTCAACTTTCCCCACGCCCATCGTGTCCAAAACCTCACCCATGTCTGCGAAATGAGACTTCACCGTCTTGACCCGATCCCCAAACCGGGTAAGCCGCCGGGCCGCCCTTTGGACGGCCTCCTCATCCCTGTCAAGCCCAACTAACAGCCCGATATCCGGAAAACGCTCCAGCAAGGCCTCGGAATGGCCGCCACCGCCCAAAGTAGCGTCCACAACCGTCCTTACATCCGGCCCCGCAAGCAGTCGCAAGACCTCTTCGAGCAATACCGGGACATGCTCCATCGCTTTGCCCCCAAACGCGCCGTCATCCCCGGCGCGCCGGTTAAAGCACATACTCAACGAATCGTGAACGGCGCCGGATCATCCTTCCGGCGTCAGAACCCGTATTCGCGTATCCTTTCCGAAAGCTCCGATGGCGGAGTGGAGGCGACGGCCTCCCTGTATCGCTCCGCCGACCATATCTCTATCTTCTTCACCCGCCCGACTATCACGACGTCGCGCTTTATCTGCGCGTATTCCTTCAGCCGCGTCGGGATCAGGATGCGCCCGTTCTTTAGCGGGCACTCTTCCGCGTTCGCCGAAATGGCGCGGAGCAGGTCGCCTTTCTCCGGCGTGTACGGCTCCGACTCAATCTTTTCGTATTTCTCCAGCCATTGCCTGGCCGCGTATCCGGCAAGGCACCTGTCCGACACGGTGACGATCAGCGGAGGCTCGTAAACGCTATGCAAAACGTCCCGAACCTTTGCCGGCAGATGGATCCTGTTTTTCGGATCCATGCTCAAGTCAAACGTGCCGATGAACATCCGCGCTCCTTGACACTAACTGACACTTCGTGACACTGGGCACAATAGTATCGCTTTAGTCATAGCGCGTCAAGAACTATTCTATATGGACTTCTATGTGTAGTTATTTGATTTTGCTTTGTATTTATCTGATTTCAATAGATTTAAATATGAAAATTTATCAAATTCACGCCTAATAAGTGTAAATTTCAGAAAATGATGCGCTAATTATATGCTACTGTCAATCCAATTATCAAAAAACGTCAAAATTCCGACGCTATTTGTAATTGAGAATGGGAGGGAGAATTTGGTGGGTAGGATAGGTTTCAAATCCATCAAGCCAGTCACAGGAAGAGAAGCGCCAGCGAAGATTATATTGATCCTTCGGTCGGGGACTCCATCAGGATGACGGGGGGGGGTAAATGGTGGGCCCACCAGGACTTGAACCTGGAACCGCCCGGTTATGAGCCGGAAGCTCTAACCAGTTGAGCTATGGGCCCCCACACCGATCATTATAAACTGGAGTAAGCCGGAACTGCGATTAACCGTCAACAAAAGAGCGAAGTTTTTTGCTTCTGGACGGATGACGCAGTTTGCGCAACGCTTTGGCCTCTATCTGGCGGATGCGTTCGCGGGTGACTTCGAAATCCTGGCCCACTTCTTCGAGCGTGTGCTCCGAATCCATCCCGATGCCGAACCGTTTGCGGATGACCTTCTCCTCCCTGTTTCCAAGGGTGGCCAGCACCATCGCCGTCTGGTCTTTCAAGTCCGTCCTGATGACCGACTCTATTGGACTCATCACCTTTTTGTCTTCGATGAAATCGCCAAGATGGCTGTCTTCCTCTTCGCCAATAGGCGTCTCCAGCGAGATCGGCTCCTTGGCGATTTTGAAAACCTTGCGCACCTTGTCCACCGGCATGCTCATTTTCTCGGCCACTTCCTCCGGCGTAGGCTCCCGGCCCAACTGCTGGACAAGCTGGCGCGACGTGCGGATGAGCTTGTTTATCGTCTCTATCATATGCACGGGAATGCGTATCGTGCGCGCCTGGTCGGCGATGGCGCGGGTTATCGCCTGCCGTATCCACCATGTTGCGTAGGTGGAGAACTTGTAGCCGCGCCGGTATTCGAACTTGTCCACGGCCTTCATCAGGCCGATGTTCCCCTCCTGGATAAGGTCGAGGAACTGCAGGCCCCTGTTGGTGTATTTCTTTGCGATGGAGACAACCAGGCGCAGGTTGGCCTCCGCCAGTTCCTTTTTGGCCGCGCGTTCCTTGCTGTACCCTCTGCTTATCGCTAAAATCGTGGACTTAAGCTCGCTTACTGGTATGCCCGCCTCGCCCTCGACGACCTTGATGTCTTTGCGGGCGTTCTTGATGACATTCTCAAGCTCGGCCTGTTTCGCCGGGTCGAGCTTTTTCTTCACGGCGTGCTTGCGGACAACCTCCACGCGCGTAGGCTCTCGCAAACCGAGCTTCTCTTCGGCGTGCCGTATGATCGCTTCGATCTCGTTGCACTTTTTGCCGAAGCCGGTGATCCTCTGGATTATGTCGTCCATCCGGGTCGGCTCAAGCTTGATGTCCTTGATCAGCTCGGTGATGACTTTCTTTATCTTCGCCTCTTCGCGGACGTTTTTCTCCCGCTCCTTGACGGTGGCCTTTTTAAGCGCAAGCTTTCTTTTAACGTCGGCGTGCTTGGCCCCGGCCACTTTTAGCTGGCGGACAAGGTTCATCATCCGCTTCATCTCGGCCTTGAGCTTGGCCATGGAGGTCTCTTCGGTCGGCTCGTCCCAGTTGATGAAGCTCTGGAGGGATATTTCCTCTTTTTTAACCTGGTCGGCCAGGTTGACAATCTCGTTGATGGTTATGGGGCAGTTGATGACCGCGCTGATGACCTCGTTCTGCCCGTCTTCGATCCGCTTGGCGATAACGACTTCGCCCTCGCGGGTGAGCAGGGAAATGGAACCCATTTCCTTGAGGTACATACGCACGGGGTCCTCGGAGGAGGCCAGCCCTTCTTCCACGTCTGCGGCGGCAACCGGCTGGGACTGACGGTCGAGGAAACCGGCTGTTCCCTTTTTCGCCAGCACCTGGGCGCCTTCGTCGGTCGAGTTGACTATGTTTATCCCAAGCTCGTCAATCCGCGTCATCAGGCCGTCAAGCTGGTCGGGAGCTATGACGTCTTCCGGGAGCGAATCGTTAAGCTCGGTATAGGTGAGATAGCCCTTCTCCTTGCCACGCGCAAGAAGCTTGTCTACGGACCCGGCCTTTGGCGGCTTGGCCATGCGTTTCTCTCCTAGTTAACTGATGAAAAATGCAAACTCTCATTTTAACTATTTTTTTTCCAGATTGGAATATTTTTCATAGGCTTTTTTCGCTTCTTCCATATTTCCCCTCTTTTCACCGTCTTTAAACTCTTCCACAAACTCGTTCAGGGCCTTTTTAAGCTCCCCTCGGCCCGCCCGGATGCGCGAAAGGCAGTCCGCCGCCGCTTTTTCGGCTTCTTCTTTATCTTTGGGGGTCATTTCGCCCGAAATCGAGGCCATTTCCCGCCTTACGGAGTCGTCTTTGGCGGAATTCACCATGTCGGCGGCGTGTACGGCCCCATTGTTGAAAGCCTCCAGGATCGTTTCATACACGGATTTGAGAAGTGGGTCGGAAAAATCGTCCGGCGAAATATTTTCGGAAAGCTTGCCGATTAGCGACGTATGAGCCATCAAAATGTCCAATAACGCACGTTCCGCCCTTCTGATAGGGGCCTGTTTGCGTTGAGTCAGCGGTTTGACCGCAGTCCTTGCCGGGGGAGAGGACGATGGAGCGGAACCTTTGTTTATCTCCCTTGTCAAAGCCTGATAGTCCACGCCCGCCCGTTCGGAGAGCATACGGGCGTAGTGGCTCTTCTCCACTTCGCTGTCCAGCGAGCGGATGAACGGGATTATCTCGCGTATTGCGGCCATTTTGGACTCGATATCCGCGAGGTTCGCCGCCGACAGGGTCATGTCTATCAGGAATTCGTGGAACGTGGGCGCCCGCCCGGCAAGCGCCATAAACTCTTTTACGCCGTTGGCCGACAGGAACTCGTCCGGGTCCTTGAACCCGCGCAGAACCATGGCTCGTGTTTTAAGCCCCCGTTCCATAAGTATCGGCCCCGCCCGTCTTGCGGCCTGCACCCCGGCTGTGTCCGAGTCGAAAAGGGCCACGACACGTTCGCACACTCTTCGAACCATATCCGCCTGCCCGGTCGTCAGGCTTGTCCCGGCGCAGGCGACGCAGTTTTCCACCCCGGCTTTGTGGAGGGCGATTACGTCCATATACCCTTCCACGACGAAAATGAAATTCTCTTTTCGCGCCATCTCTTTTGCCAGATGGTATCCGTAGAGGGCCCTGCTTTTTATATAAATCGGCGTCTCCGGGCTGTTGAGGTATTTCGGCTCATCCGGCTCCGCCTCGCCTATAACCCTCGCGCCGAACCCGACTGGCCTGCCGGTGGAGTCGCATATAGGGAACATGATCCTGTTCCTGAACCTGTCTATCCAGTTTCCACGGGAGGATTGTTTGCACAACCCGGCTTTCTCCAAAACAGCAGGGTCGAAACCTTTACCGCTCAGATGGTTGAACAGCGAGTCCCATTCCGCAGGGGAATAGCCTAGCCTGAACTTTTCGACGATGGCGGAGTTCAGGCTCCTTTTTTCCAGATACCCTCCGGCAGGGGAGGATGGAGCCTGTTTTAAAAGCCGTTCGTGGTAAAAGTCCTGGGCTGTCTGGACGGCGGAGTATATCTCGTCGCTATCGCCGGATTTTTTATCCCGGTCTTCAGGCACGTCTATCCCATACCTGCCCGCAAGCGACTTTACCGCCTCCGGGAACGACAACCCCTCCCGTTTCATCACGAAGGTGATAACGTTGCCCCCTTCGCCGCACCCGAAACAGTGGAATATCTGCCTCTGCGGATTGACGTTGAACGACGGCGATTTTTCCTGATGGAACGGACACAAAGCGCGATAGTTGGCGCCCGCCTTCTTCAGCGGCAGATAAGACGAAACCACCTCCACTATGTCCGCGCGCGCCCGGACTTCGTCTATGACGTGATTGGGTATCTGACCCATATGCCGTCCGTCAGGCGCCGAGCAGTTCCTTGACGACCTTGTTTACAAGCCCTCCGTCGGCTTTGCCCTTGGTCTTGGGCATGATTACCTTCATCACTTTGCCCATGTCTTTGCCGGAGGTCGCGGACGTTTCGGCGATGGCGGCCTTCACGATGTCTCGTATCTCGTCTTCCGTAAGCTGTTGTGGCAGGTAGGCCATGAGTATGGCCACTTCCGCCTCTTCTTTTTCCACAAGGTCCTGCCTGCCGCCGGCCTTGAACTGCTCGATGGAGTCGCGCCTTTGTTTGACCGCCGTGGATATGGCCGCCACCACTTCCTCGTCGGAAAGCTCGCGGCGCTGGTCGATTTCCCTGTTTTTCAGTACGCTGTTCAACATGCGGATAGTGGAAAGCCGCGCCGAGTCTTTCGCCTTCATGGCGGTTTTCATATCTTCCGTAAGTTTTTCCTTGATGCTCATCTGAAAACCTTCCTGTTTAGAATCCGATAAACGAGGCATTTGCCTAATCGGGTTATTTTAGCAGTTAAGGAAGAGAGGCGCTTGGAAGATTAGGGGCGAAGCAGGGCTGTTCAACGCTAGCATGATTTCATGAGCATGGTCAGGTTTTCAAATGAAAGTGAGTTTTTATAGATGGCCAACCGAATGTTTTCGGCCCCGTTGGCGCGCATTATATTCAAGGCCCAACTTCGCAACCTCATGAACACTCCAGGGTTGCGCCTGATCCGGCTGGCGTCCTCCCCCATAACATGATCCCTGATATGGTGGTTGGAGTTCTCGACGCTCCAATGACCTCGTATCAGGCTGGAGAAACGGCGCGCTCCAAATTCCGCGCCGGACACGTACCACGCCGTCTCAACTCCACTCATCCAGCTTTTTTTCGCGGAATCGTATTTGTCGCGCCTCCGCTCCACCCGTATCACACTGCGTATGCGCTCAGCCCATCCGGAGCCTGCAGACAGTGTCCGCCGGGCTTCGTACACCTTCACCACCCTCTTTCGTGAACACGCGCCCTTCAAGGCCAAGCTCCTTTATAAGCTTGCGGACAGCCGGTATCTCGTTGCTGTTCGTGTCAGTATCCAGATGCCCAAGAATGATTTTTCCGGTCATGACAGAACGCCCCAACGACGTTGGCCGCCTTCCGGTCATGGAACCCGTCGAAGCTACCGCGAAGAGTCTTCCCGTCAACGGCCACCGACACCCCGCCCTTTCCGCCGATAATCTCCTTGGCATGGGAGCGGAAGGCCTTCTCCAGCCTGGCCGTGTCAATGCCCTGGAGGATGTAGCGGATAGAGCTGTACGCCGGGGCGCGCTTCCATGACGAGCCGAACGCCTCGTTTAGC
>JADGAO010000149.1 GCA_015231995.1 Nitrospinota bacterium
AACGATGTGCGGCTACCAGCCGACGGCGCTTGTCATCGAGACGTTGAAACTGTTGGGCGCTACGAAGGCGGAGCTTGTGGAGTATAAGACATCCGGCGACACAAGCGGCGACTACACTAGCGTGGTGGGTTATGGAGGGTTGATAATAAGTTGAGGGAGGAGTTGATCGTTGTCATCCTGAGGGAGCCTCGGCGACCGAAGGAGCAAAGCATAATTGAATATTCTATTTGATAGATTCTTCGCGTTGCTCAGAATGACAATGTTTTGTCATCCTGAGGGAGCCTCGGCGACCGAAGGATCAAAGTAAAACAGAAAGTTCTAATTGATGGATTCTTCACTTCGCTCAGAATGACAGACTCTGATAGATTCTTCGCAGAGTTTACCCTGAGCGGGGCGAAGGGTTCATAATGACAACTTCCGCCCCCCAAAAGAGTGTAAAATCTGACAAAACCTATTCGTGAGGAGTGACCGATGGATATTCTAGTTTCGTTAGCTCCTGCTTTTGGTATCGGAGGGCTTGGAGTCGCCTTCTGGCTCTATTTTTCCATCGTCCGCCAACCCGATGGGAACGACCGTATGCGCGAAATCGCGGAGATGATCCACTCCGGCGCGATGGTGTTCCTCAAGCGCGAATACATGATCCTGGGGGTGTTCATCGCTGTCGTCTTTATCCTGCTCTCCTTGTTCATCTCCTTCAAGACTGCGGCGGCTTTTGCCGTCGGCGGCCTGTTCTCCATGACCGCAGGGTACATCGGAATGATGGGCGCCACAAAGGCCAACGTGCGCACGGCGGAGGCGGCCAATCACAGCGGCGTAACGGCCGCGCTTCAGATGGCGTTCTCCGGCGGGGCCATAATGGGCCTTACTGTGGCCAGCCTGGGGCTTTTGGGCGTGAGTGTCTTTTACATCCTATACGTAAAAATGGGTGGCAGTCCGGCTGGCGCCGCCGATATCGCGGGGTTTAGCATGGGCGCGTCGTCCATCGCCCTGTTCGCCCGCGTGGGTGGCGGCATATACACCAAATCGGCGGACGTCGGTAGCGACCTGGTCGGCAAAATCGAGGCTGGCATACCGGAGGACGACCCACGCAACCCCGGCGTTATCGCCGACAACGTTGGCGACTGCGTCGGCGATGTGGCGGGTCTGGGCGCGGACATTTACGAATCCTACGTTGGCTCCGTCGTGGCCACTATCACCATCGGCGCCGTCATGCACCAGATGCAGTACGAATACATGGCCCTTCCCATCATCGTGGCGACGATCGGGCTTGTCGCATCCGTAATGGGCATCGCCTCGATGAAAATGATGACCAGCCTGAACCCGGCGCAGGTTTTGCGTTACACCCCAATCGTGGCGGCGGTGATAATGCTGGGCGGATCCTGGTTCGTCATATCCTCTCTGGGGCTTGGCGTTGGCGTCTGGATGGCGCTGATGCTAGGTTGTGTGGCGGGTATCGCAATAGGGTCAATCACGGAGTTCTACACAGGCATCTACGGCCCGGTTAAAAAACTCGCGTCATCGTCCACCACGGGCGCGGCGACGGTCATCATCAACGGGTTCGCGCTGGCGTTGGAATCCGTGGCGGCGCCGGTGCTGGTCATTTGCGCGGCGACATATTTTTCCAACCTGTACGCGGGGCTGTACGGCGTGTCGCTGGCGGCGGTGGGGATGCTGGCCACCGTCGGCATAACCATGAGCGTGGACGCATACGGGCCGATAGCCGACAACGCCGGGGGCATCTCGGAGATGGCGGAGCTTGGCCCGGAGACTCGCAAGATAACCGACAGCCTCGACGCGCTCGGCAACACTACGGCGGCTATCGGCAAAGGATTCGCCATAGGGTCTGCGGCGATGACGGCGCTGGCCTTTTTCTCCGCCTATACGGAGACTGTGAAACTTAAAAGCATCAACCTGATAAACGCCGAAGTGGTGGTGGGGTTGTTCATCGGCGGGATGATACCCTTCCTGATAGCGGCGTTCACGATGACCTCCGTCGGCAAGGCGGCGATGGCGATGGTGGAGGAGATACGCAGGCAGTTCCGCGAGATACCGGGCCTGATGGAAGGCACGGGCAAACCCGATTCGGCCAAGTGCGTGGACATCGCAACGCAGGCGGCGTTAAGGGAGATGATACTGCCCGGCATCTTGGCGGTAGTCGCTCCGCTCATCGTAGGCGCGCTATTGGGCGCGGAGGGGCTAGGCGGGATGTTGGCTGGGGCGACGGTGACAGGCGTGTTGATGGCGCTCCTGATGGCCAATGGCGGCGGCGCGTGGGATAACGCAAAGAAGTATATCGAATCCGGCGCGTTTGGCGGCAAAGGCTCCGACGCTCACAAGGCGGCGGTTGTCGGCGATACCGTGGGCGACCCGTTCAAAGACACCTCCGGCCCGGCGATGAACATACTCATAAAGCTGATGTCCATTATCAGCCTGGTGATCGCGCCGCTGTTGATTAGTTGAGTAGTAGGGGCGAACCTGCGTGCTCGCCCCCGTAAATTGGGGCAGACACATAGGTCTGCCACTACACGATGATTTCAAACCGCTCGGCGTAACAAAAAAGGCCGTCTCTCGTGTGAGAGACGGCCTTTTCTTTTTTAAAACGTAACGTTACTTCTTCCGTTCCGGGACTTCGCGGCGCGCCGGTGTGGCGAAGTTGACCAAGTAGTTGTACATCCTGATCAGCCTGCTTCCCTCGCGGTTCTGGTCTATCCAGTGGCCTATCATGCCGATAGTCCGCGCCAGTATGAAGAAGCCGTTGAGCGAATCAGCCGCAAATCCCATATCCGTCAACACGCAGGCGATACAGCCGTCCACGTTGAGGATAAGAGTGTCTTTCTTCGCGGTTGTGACCGCTTCCACGGCAAGCGCGTAATCGAGATGCGGGGAGCGAAGCCCCAGGTCTTTCACGCACTTTTTCAACTCCGCAACGCGTTTGTCGGGGTTCCTCAACGACTTGACCCTGTGGCCGATGCCCGGCACGGGGCCGACGTTCTTCTTCATGTATTCGAGGAAGCCCGGTATGTCGTTGGGGTAGTTGACCAGCCCGTAATGGAACCATTTGGAGGCGTCCGTCACGGCGCCGCCGAAGCGTGGGCCGATCATGATAAGGCCGGCGGCCACCGACTGCGAAAGCCCGATTCCCGCGCACGCGGCGATAATCGTGCCCAACGCGCCAGAGACGCACGGGCCATGATCCGCCGACAACATGATGATGCGTTTGATGACTTCCGCCTCTTTGTCGGTAGGCAGTTTTTTGTTCCACAAAATGCCTATGACATGCGATATGTCGTAGCCTTTGTTGATAAGGTCGGACGCGGGGTAGCCGCAATACAAAGGCTCGTCGCCCCTGTCGTCGGAGATGGTGGTCTTGAACAGCGGTTGCACCATGACCTCGCCCTTGCCGATGACCTCTTCGACTTTCCTCGGCAGGTCGGGCAGTTGCGAGAAAGGCACGTCCTCGATCGGCTTGATCTGGCCTGCGGACTTCAGATCCTCGTAAAGCTGTTTAATCGTCGGCCCAAGGTCGCCGAATGTGGGCGGGACGATGGCCCCGGCTTTTATCAGCTTGTCGGACTTGGCGCGGGCCGAACCCTCGCCGTGCAATCCTTCTTTGGCTCCGGCGTGGCCGAACTTCATGCCCTTGGGGAGCTTCTCCTGGCAATAACCGGAGACGACGCCGATCAGCTTTATCCTGCGGGGTTTGGCGGCGTACCATTCCGCCGCCTTGTCCTCCAGGTCTCCGCCCATCTCGCCGACGATGATGACCGCCTTGGTCTCCGGGTCTTTCTCGAACAGGTCGAGGTAGGTGATGAAATCCGTCACCGGGTAAGCGTCGCCGCCCACGCCGATGGTGGTGGTCACGCCGTCGGCGAACTGGGAGACGAGCCACATGATCTCGTTGGAAAGGCCGCCGGACTTGGTGATGACGCCAAACGACCCTGGCCTGTAGAGCTTCGAGAGCTTAAGGTTCGTGTACTCGCCGCCGATGACGCCAAGCCTGCATTTGCCGGCGGAGAACACGCCGATGGACGACGGGCCGTTGAGTATTTTGCCGAGGCGTTTTGAATTTTTGATCAAAAGCTTCGCGTCTTTTTCTGGAACGCCTTCGGTTATCATCGAGACGAACTTTATGTTCGGGTTCTCCAACGCTTCCATAGAAGCGGCGTAAGCGCGGTTGGCGCCGATATAGATCAGCGCCGTGTTGGTCTCGGGATGATGATCCGTGGCTTCCTTGACGGACTTGTAAATGGGCACGGCCAGGAATTGCGAACCGTAAGGTATCTCCGCAGTCTTGCCAGCGTCCGGCGGATAGACGAACGCCGTAACGTGGCACTGGAGACTTGCAAGGTAGCAAAACTCAGCCATCCTCTTGGCGGCGTTAACGCCGGGAACCCCGCCGATTATGACGACTCTTGTTTTTTCGTCGGCTATTATGCTCATGTCTAGTTGCCCTCCCCTTTCAGCGCGAACTTCACGATGTCAGTAAGGGGCGTGTAACGGTCGAAAACGTGAATGTCGAACCCCTCGTCCGCAAGCCTTCGCATAAATTCCAGTCCCACAGCTTCATTCGGGCCGCCACGACGAACCCATATCTTCACCCCTTCGAGCTTCCCCTCGGACTTGGCCTTGCGGAACGCGGCGATGATGCCGGTGAACGTGGCCTTGACGTCGGTGAAGTTGGCTATCGCGCCGCCGACGATGATGTGCTTTATCCCCGGAAGGGAACACACCTTGTCCGTAAGCGCTTCCACCGCCCAGGCTGGGGGATCGCCGGAATATTCCGCGTAGTTGGCAAGCGTGCCGCCGAGATTGACCACCGCGTCCGAATAAAAGACCGACGCGCCGCCGCCAGCGGGCAGAAGGGCAACTTCGCCGCCGGGTATCTCTATGAGCTTCACGGAGCCTTTAACCCTGCTGTCTATTTCCAGAATCGCCTTCTCGTCCTCGGTGTAGGCCCTGCCGAACTCGGAGGCGAAAGAGAAGTTCCAGTCCGGGTGGCGGAACCTCGCGTCGTTGTCGAGCAGGATGACCGCGTCGAGGGCGCAAAGCTTGCCGTCGGCCGGATTGATGGTTAGCGGGTTTATCTCCATGTAAGTGCCGTCTTCGTTGTCGTAACACTCGAACAGGCGGGAGGCGAACTTTTTCATCTTCTCGACCATGTCGCCCTTGAAGCCGGCGTCTTTGGCGAGCTTCTCGAGGCTTTCGTCGGAAGGCTTGTCGCCGACTTCCACCGATATTCTTTTTACCTTCTCCCAGTTGGACTCGACCTCTATGCCGCCGAACTGGGCCATAAGTATCTGCGCGCCTTCACGAGTGGATGTGACGGCCAGATAATATTCTTCTTTGTGCGGGATCATCTCCGAGATGATGACCTGGGAGATGATCAGGCCGTTGACGTCGCGCCCAAGCATCTCTTTGGCCGCCTTGCCGACGCCGTCAATGTCCAGGTCGATCTTGACCAGTCCCAGCTTCATCCGCGAACCCAACGCCTCGTGAGCCTTCACCACCATCTTGCTTTCCCTCATCCACCTGTTGGAGTGGACGAGCGACTCCAACTGGTCGACAGTGGAAATGACGGTGTGATGGGGCGTGTAAATTCCCCATTTATTGAAAAGCTCCATTCCGGGGCCTTCCAGAACTTTACCCATGGGAACCCTCCTAAGATTTCGGTTAGCGCGCCGACCCTGTCGCTATTGCGGCCTTTTGGCAGGCGTCTTTTCCGTTTCTAGTCAGCCGCGTTATACGCGCTGTCTGGCGTAGGAATGGAAAAAACGCGCCTGATGAAAAACCACGGGATCGCAACCCCGGCGCGATTGGGTAATTTATCGCGGGTAATAGAGGAATGTCAATGATACTCATCGAAAAAAGCCATGTTTTTTGGCTTTTTATGGCCGGGGCTCCTGATTATGTTTCCCGCCGTCCTCCTTTATCGAAGAGACCTTTGCGCAACCAAACGATTTCCGTATTTTGTCATCCTGAGGGAGCCTCGGCGAGCGAAGGATCGAAGTAAAACAGAATATTCTATTTGATGGATTCTTCGCGGAGTTTACCCTGAGTCCTTCGAAGGGCTCAGAATGACAATGGTTGCGAACGCAAAGGGTTATGCAAAAGTCTCTTTGTCAAAGGGGAAACTCTCGTTTTACGCGTTGCTTTTTTGTTTTACTTCTTAATTGACTTGAAAAAAACAATTCAATATAATTGGAATTATTTTAAATAAAACTATTTCTATATCTAAGGGTGCCATGGTCAAAGCGCTTCTTGCAACTCTAGTTTTATTATTGGGTTTTCAAGGGGTTGCGTCCGCTCAAAAGGCCCAATCATCCTCGAACGGGGAGGCGTTTGTTCTCGAGTTTCGCGCGGATTATTGGATGCCGACATTTTCCAGCGACCTGCAGGTGGATAGCGGCAACCTTGCCGGAACCAACATAAATGTCGTCCGCGATTTAGGTTTCGATGAAAAAAAATCAATTCCTACCGCCGAGCTGACCCTCAAGCTTGCGGAACGTCACAAGCTAAGGTTCGATTACATCAGTTTCGCCTACAGCGGAAAAAAAGAGGTCGCAAGCCGGATAGTGTTCAACGGGGTCGTCTATCCGTTAAGCTCGCAACTCAAGACAGATATGGAACTGCGCTCGATAAAAGCCGGATATGAGCTGGACCTTCTCAGGAACGAGAACGGCTATCTGGCCTTCCGGCTCGCCGTTGACAGTGTGTACGCTAAAGCCTCCATCGAGGCTATGGGCGCGATATCCAACAGCGCGTCCACTTCGGCGATAGCCCCGGTTGTGGGGCTTTCCGGCAGGCTTACCCCCATGCCCTGGGTTTCGCTCACCGCCGACATTTGCGGAGTTGGTTACGACAAATCCACCGTATATGACGGGGCCATCTACGCCGACATAAACCCCATAAAAAACCTCGGCCTCACGGTAGGCTGGAGGACAGTGAAGATAAACATAAACGTGGAAAGCAAGATTTCGGACACACAATGGAGCGGGGTCTACGGGGGTCTTGCGCTAAGGTTCTAAAAAGGGAGGGATTGATTTGATGAAAAAAGCTTGTCTGGCTGTGCTTGCCATCATGACGTTCGTTTGTTTAACACACGGCGCGGCCCACGCCACGCCTTCGACACAGATATGGATACCGTCCACCGATGTCCAGCCTGTCGGCACGGTTCACGTTGGCGTGGACAACTACACCACGGTCTTCAAGCAACCCAAGGACGGTGGCCACAACGCCCCGGTGGACATCGGCCTCACTATCGGAGCGCTGGAGACGTCCATCATGAACATCGAGCTGGGCCTGGACCTCAAAGAAGCCACGGACGACCCTGTGTATTTCAACGCCAAGCTGGGGATTAAAGAGGACTCCCTCATGAAGTTTTTCCCCGCCATCGCCATCGGCGGGTACGATTTCGGGACCAAGCCGGACTTTACGGCCTTTAACATCCTTTACGTCGAGTTGGCCAAAACCCTGGCGCCCGTGGGTAGGTTCACCGTGGGCTACTACGTGGGCAACGACAAACTTTTGGTGAACACCAGCGGCCATAAGGAAAACGACGGCGTCCTGCTTTCTTTCGACAGGACAATGGCGGAAATAAGCGACAGGCTCTGGTTCGCCATAGACTACATGTCGGGGCAGAACGCTTACGGCGCGCTTTCTTTCGGCGTGGCATGGAAGTTCTCCAAGAACATAAGCGCCATCATCGGTTACGACACATACAACGAGCGCAAGATCGCGGGTGAAGACACCGTCACGATCCAGTTCGACATGGATTTTTAGCCCTGTCCCGTTTGTAACTTTGACTGGTTAATTTGCCCCTATGACAGGCGCCGTTAAAAAAGTGGAGATATTCTGCGACGGCGCCTGCAAGGGCAATCCCGGCCCTGGCGGATGGGGCGCCATCCTTCGCCACGGCGACGTGGAAAAAGAGCTTTACGGCTACAAACCCCACACCACCAACAACGAAATGGAGCTTACCGCCGCCATCCAGTCGTTAAAAGCCCTCAAAACCCACTGCGAAGTGACCCTCGTCACCGATTCCAACTATGTGGTGAAAGGGATGACCGAATGGATTTTTTCATGGAAAAAAAACGGCTGGCGCACCTCCGGCAAACAACCCGTGAAGAACATGGAGTTGTGGAAAGAGCTCGAAGCCGCCGCCGCCCATCACAAAGTCAAATGGAAATGGGTTCGCGGCCACGCCGGGCATAGAGAGAACGAGCGGGCCGATCAGCTTGCGAACAAGGGGATAGAAGAGGGGAGGGGATGAAGGCTGTTCAGTGTGTGTGCTACTCCTGCCCCCTCGCCCGCGCTTCATCGCGGGAGAGGGCTGGGGTGAGGGTTTCAACCAGTGT
>JADGAO010000014.1 GCA_015231995.1 Nitrospinota bacterium
ATGGCGCCTATATGCGACGCTGATGGAAAAAGAAAGCTTTGGGCGACAGGCCCTACATGGCGGTGGTGTGCGGTATCCGCTTCAACTCTGTGCTCAAGGAGTTTTACGAAAGACTCATCGCCAGCGGAAAAGTTTCCAAAGTGGCGATTACCGCCTGCATGAGGAAACTCTTGGTGATTCTCAACGCGATGATCCGGGACGGCAGTACATGGGGTTCTCCGAAGAAAAGGGAGATTTATGCGGTTGCCGTTTGACATTTAACACGGTTGCTGAGGGAGCCTCAGCGAATGAAGGATCAACGTTGTCATCCTGAGGGAGGCCCTGCGACTGAAGGATCAAATTAGATAGATGCTTCACTGCGTTCAGCATGACAACGCTGGCGTTCACAATGACAAGTAAGCGTCGGCATTCTAACTCGGCAACCCGCCGTCAACGCCAATCACCTGGCCGGTCAAATACGACGACTCATCCGAACAGAGAAACCGCACCACATTGGCTATTTCCTCCGGCGTCCCCATCCGTCTCATCGGCACAAGGTTTCTGACCAACTCCGCCGGAACGTCGTTTGTCATGTCGGTGGTTACAAACCCTGGCGCGACGACGTTGACCGTTATTCCTGCGCGGGCCACCTCCCGCGCCAACGACTTTGACGCGGCGATGACAGCCGCTTTCGACGCGGCGTAATTGACCTGCCCGCGATTGCCCACAACGCCTGAATAGCTCGATATGGTGACGATCCTTCCTTTGATCTTCATCCGGTTCATCGCGTTGAGCGTAGGGGATGTGACGTTGTAAAACCCATCGAGATTGGTTCGCATGACGCTGTCCCAATCTTCGTCGGTCATGAAAAAGAAAAGGTTGTCACGCGTTATCGAGGCGTTGTTGACCAAGGCGGTCACCACCTCGCCAGCGTCGAAACGCGCGGTGATATAGCTCCGGGTCTCCTCCCGGTTGGCGACGTCAAAACGGGCCAATTCGCAGGAGCCGCCCGCATCTATAATCTCTTTTTCGACAGACCGGGCAGACTGTTCGTTACTAACATAGTTGATCCAGACGTGATACCCCGCCTTCGCAAGGCTCCAGCAGATAGCCGCCCCTATTCCACGGCTTCCCCCTGTCACCAGCGCAACCGGTTTTTTATCCATCCCACCCTCGATATTTAAGCTCGGATTTCGAATCGTGTCCAAAACACACAAGGATTATAAGTCATGGCATGGAGATATCAAAACCCCTCCGCCGTCGAGAGCATTCCGGCTATAATCAAGACTGTTTAACTTGAACCGAATTCCGAAGTTGAAGCGAGATTCTTCGCTATAGCTCAGAATGACAGCTAGTGACTTGTCATTCTGAACGGAGCGTAGCCCTTCGCAGGGCTCAGGGTAAACTCCGTGAAGAATCTCAAAGAAACCGCAAAGAATCAGAGCCTAAACAGCCGAACGGGATATGAAAGCCAAGTCAGTTTTACCGCGCCATTCCGCCGACAGCGTTGTAGCTGTCCGAAACGGCGAGATCATTGACGCGAGAAGGTTTTACCGCGATTTCGCTTGGTGGAGCCAGAGGCTTCCCGACCGCCCTTATGTCGTCAACATCTGCGAAGACAAATATCTTTTTTTCGTAGGTTTGGTTACGGCGGCGGCGCGTGGCCAAATCACTCTGCTTCCACATTCCACCGCTCCAGAAGCCTTCGCCGCCACGATCCAACAATTCGAGGGTGTGACTTGCCTTGCCGATTGCGCCCCCCCGGTGAGCGGACTGGACATACTCGACATGCGGGAAGACCCCGGCGACGCCACGCCGATGGAGCCATTCATTCCGGCAGAGCGCACTGTCGCGATAACCTTCACATCCGGCTCCACAGGTGTTCCATCGGGCCATCCAAAAACGTGGGGATTTTTGATGGCCTCCGCCTCCATCATCGGCTCCCGTCTCGGCTCCATTTGCCAGGATGGGTTTACGGCTGTCAGCACTGTGCCTCATCAGCATATGTACGGGCTGGAACATTCCATATGCGCTCCGTTGAAACTGGGAGGCTCGTTTCACGCCGGGCGGCCATTCCTCCCAGACGACATACGAGCGGCTCTATCGGCGTCGCCGCGTCCAAGGGCGCTGGTCACCACCCCGCCACATCTGCGCGCCTGCCTGACCGAGAATGGCTCTTTTCCTGAACTCGACTTCATAGTCTCGGCCACGGCTCCGTTGGATAAGGAAACGGCTTTGGCTGTCGAGAAACTTTTCAGTTGCCGTCTGCTGGAAATCTACGGTTGCACAGAGGCGGGCTCGATCGCCTCGCGCCAGACCGCCCGCGAATCGTTATGGAAAACACTCGACGGCCTCAGCGTCACTGAAAATCAGGGGGAGGCGTTCGCAGTGGCCACGCACCTGCCAGGCCCGATCCCATTGGCCGATATTATGGATATCCGCGGTCCTGAAACGTTCTCCATTCGCGGCAGAATAGCGGACATGGTGAAGGTCGGCGGGAAACGTGTGGCGTTGGGAGACCTCAACCACCATCTCGTTGAAATACCCGGCGTGGTGGATGGCGTTTACTTCGCGCCGGACGGACTTGACGAAAACAACGGACGGCTTGTCGCTTTCGTGGCGGAGCCATCTGTCTCGAACGAAACGATTCTGTCGCATTTGCGAAAATGGATAGACCCAGTATTCATGCCAAGGCGGATTTACCGCGTCGAAAGCCTGCCTCGTGAAAAAACGGGGAAAATTCCACGCTCCGAGCTTGTCCGGCTGGCGGCGGAGGCAAAGAAACGCTGTGGATAGATTGATAAATTGTATAGCGCTATGATATACATTGAATATATCCAGTGAATTCAAAATAGACCATCCCGGCGGTGGTACGACCATCGGGAAGAAGGTAATGACGGCAAACGGCGGGTATTGGAGCGTGACCGTTTACCCCTTGCGTAAAGAACCAAGAACTATTCCATTAACGGAATACGAGATTGTCAAGTTTTTACGGTCTGCTGGGATGTCGAGGAATTCGTAAAGAGGGTTATCGGCAAAAAGAGGATGATGTGAATCATGAAAAAGAAAAACGTTATCGAGGGAAAGGCTAAGGTCACGGCAGAGAAGGCCATAAAGATCGCGGAGAAGATCGTGCGTGACGAAACAGTGATGTTGCGCGTAACCCGCGAACGGAAGACCGAACTCGAAAGACGCGCTAAACGAGCCGGAGTTTCCCTCTCTTCCTACCTATTGCAGGCGGAGGATAAATACGCGCACATGGGCGTTACAGAATAGCGGTATGCCCCTCGTAAATAGCTACGGGGGGCGTTTCAATCTCAAGCTACGCTATCCCCCGCCTCCCTCGCCGTAACGCCCAATAGTATTCAGCCCCGGCTTTGACGTACACTATATAAACATTTATTCTCAATAGAGTTTCCGGTTTTGCATGACCATTTTTTTGAATATGCTATTATTTACCCCGCAATCTGACGATTAAAACAAGGGTATCGCTACAATGAGCGGCTTGCGACAGCAAATCAAAGAAATGATTGTTGAGGTTTTGAATCTCGAGGGAATGGCCCCGGACGGCATCGCCGACGAAACCCCCCTTTTTGGCGAGGGGCTTGGGCTAGATAGCATTGACGCGCTTGAGTTGATAGTGGAGATCGAGAAACGTTTCGGAACGAAAATCGCCAACCGCGATATCGCCGCAACGGCGCTCGCCTCCGTCAACAGTATCGCCGCATTCATCTCCGCCAGTAAAGGTGAGGCTCCGGCAAATCAGGCTACATGAAAAAGCGCGTTTTTATTACGGGGATGGGCGTCGTCTCCTGCCTTGGCAAGAACAAGAATGAAAACCTTCTTTCGTTGCGTCAGGGTCGTTCGGGTATAGGCATTGATCTTGAACGAAAGAAACATCACTTCAAATCCAGCCTCACCGGCGTAGTCTGTTTCGACGGCCTTTCCGAACCGCTTCCCCGGCGTGTGCGTAACGCAGTCCCGTATCACGGCCTCTACGCAATCGAGGCCATACGAGAGGCTATCGCCGACGCGGGCCTTCTGCCGTCCGATGTCGGCGGACGGCACGACACCGGGTTGATAACAGGCAACGACACCTGTCTGGAGGCGGTTATCGAGGGTTGGGAAAACTACCGTGGAGCCGTTGACACAAAATATCTGGGGTCGCAGACGACCATACGGGGGATGAACTCCGCCCTTTCGCTGAACATCGGCCCATATTTCGGGATTGAGGGTTTTACGCTGACGATAAGCGCCGCGTGCGCTTCCGGCTCGCAGGCGGCTGGGATAGGGACCATGCTTATCCGGCAGGGTATGCAAAAACGGATGATCGTCGGTGGAGCGCAGGAGGTCAACTGGTACGCCATGTCCTGTTTTGACGCCATGCGGGCCATCTCGCAAAACGAGCAGAACCCTTCTGCGGCGTGCAGACCGTTCGAGAAAAACCGGGACGGACTGGTGCCCAGCGGGGGCGCGGCGTTTCTCATCATCGAGGACGAAAAGACGGCGCGTGACCGGGGAGCCAAAATTTACGGCGAGATCACCGGTTACGGTTTCTCCGGCGATGGAGAGCATCCGGTGCTTCCAAACGGCAGAGGCGCAAAGTCGGCCATGGCGATGGCGATGGAGGACGCGGGATTGCGCCCTGGGCAGATTGATTATATAAACGCACACGCCACCGCAACCGTCGAGGGCGACAAAGCCGAGGCATGGGCCATCAACCAGCTTTTTGGCGATGGCGGGCCATACCTGTCGTCAACCAAGTCCATGACCGGACACGAATGCTGGATGGCTGGAGCCAGCGAGATGGTTTATTCCTCGCTGATGATGAACGAAATGTTTCTGGCTCCCAACATCAATTACGACGAGCCGGACCCCGATCTTCCCCCGCTCAACATCGTGGCGCGTCCGATGGAAGCGGAGCCTGAACATATAATGTCCAACTCATTCGGGTTCGGGGGAACAAATTCGACGCTGATCCTATCGCGCGTTCGCGATTAGAATCCTCCCATGGAGCGATAAAGTGCAAATTCGTTACGAACCATCGGGGCGGCCATATCCAAAGGGCTACGATGAGCCGATATTTGTCATCCGGTATTGCGGCGCAAATCCACAACCCGACATAAGCCCTTTTGTTAGCATTGACATACCTCCGCTGGACAATCCCCCTCTCGACGAGGTCTGGCGGATTCCCGGAGCCTCGATAGAACGTGAAACCATCGGCGACGCTCAGGTCGCCCGAGCGCCCGCCCTTCTGGCAGGGTACGTCACCATCAGCCAAACGCCCGATAGCTCGCTTAACGAGATATCGCAGATGATGTACGAGCGGATTTTCGGCCTGATCGGGAAAGCCGGTTACCCGCATCTTCTCCGGGTATGGAACAGCATTCCGAGGATCAACGACGAAGAAGACGGGCTGGAACGTTATCGCTCTTTTTGCGTGGGCAGATCCGCCGGGTTCGCTAACGGCGTTATCTCTTTGTCCCCCCCTCCGGCCGCAAGCGCTGTCGGGAGCGTCGGCTCCAGAGTGCAGGCCGTATTCATCGCCGCCAAAAATCCGGGCAAGCATATCGAGAACCCTCGCCAGATAAGCGCGTATAACTATCCGCCCGAATATGGGCCTAAAAGCCCTCTTTTTTCGCGAGCCACGCTTCAAACATGGGAAGAGACCGAAACCCTGTTCGTTTCCGGGACAGCCAGCGTTATCGGCCACGCCACAGCGCATCATGACGACGCAAGCCGGCAACTTCAAGCGACCATGCGCAACATGGAAATACTGGCCGAAACAGCCTCGTTTTCGATGCGCGACCTGGAGACGTTGAAAATATATCTGCGTAATCCTTCCGACCTTTCGATGGTTCGTTCGCGTTTACAGTCTGCTTATGGATGGGTTTCCTCTATATACCTTCAAGCCGATATCTGCCGGGCAAACCTGCTGATAGAAATTGAGGCTACGTTGACGAGGCCTCGTTCATCGTGAGCCTTGCAGTAACAGCCCTTACCTGTGTCAGCGCAATCGGCGACGGTTTGAAAGAGACGGCGCACGCCCTTCGAAATGACCAGGGTGGGCTGGCGCCCTGCTCTTTCGGCCACATCCCGCTTAACACATCGGTCGGCGAGGTTCCGGGGCTTGATGAAAAACCCCTTGATTTCCGCTTCGCGCCGTTCGATTGCAGAAACAACCGTCTGGCCGAACGCGCCTTAATCTGCGATGATTTCGCCACTCGCGTCGCCGACGCTCGAAGCCGTTATGGAGCTGGACGGATAGCCGTTATCATGGGAACCAGCACATCCGGCATTCTGGAAACGGAAACCGCGTACAGGAACAGAGACCCAATCACAGGCGCTCTCCCTGCGTCGTTTCGCTATCGCCAAACCCACAACACTTTCTCCATCGCCGAATACACCCGCGCGCGCCTCGGCCTGACAGGGGTCGCCATTTCGCTGTCAACCGCCTGTTCGTCGAGCGCCAAGGCGTTTGCGTCTGCGGCCAGGATGATATCAGCCGGCCTTGCGGACTCTGCCGTGGTGGGGGGGGTGGACAGCCTGTGCATGACGACCCTGTGCGGATTCTCGTCGCTCGATCTGGTCTCCGCCGAACCGTGCCGTCCATGCGATAAAGACCGCAACGGCATCTCCATCGGCGAGGCCGCCGCCTATGCGCTTCTGGAGCGTAGCTCTGCCGTGGCGGAGCGATTCGGGATACTCTCCGGGTATGGCGAAAGCAGTGACGGATACCATATATCCTCCCCTCATCCAGATGGGTTGGGAGCGGAGTTGGCGATGCGGCAGGCTTTGTCGCGGGCCGGACGCAAGCCGGGTGAAATCACCTACATCAACATGCACGGCACCGCCAGCGAGATGAACGACCGGGTGGAGGATCAGGCAATTTTCCGCGTGTTCGGCGATGGTGTCTGGTGCAACTCCACAAAGGGATGGACGGGACACACACTGGGGGCGGCTGGCGCGTTGGAAGCGGCCATCTCGTTACTGCTCATCCGTGAAAGTTTCATACCGGGGAGTTTAAACACCAAAACTGTCGATCCGTCTTTCAGGAGCCGGATCAAGCTCCATACTGGGGAAGCGCAGGTCACGGCTGTGCTATCCAATTCATTCGGATTTGGCGGTTCAAACGCTTCGCTGGTTTTCGAGGCGTAGAGTATGAGGGTATATATTGACGGCGTCGGACTCTATGGCCCCGGACTAGACTCATGGGATGAGGGGCGGCTCATTTTATCCGGGCAACGTCCCTACGAACGCAGAAACATGCCCCCTGCCCCCGCTTCTGCCCTGTCTCCGAACGAGAGACGGCGTTGCGGAACCACCGTGCGCCTGGCCATCCAGGTGGCGGAGGAGGCTTCTATAAGAGCCGGTATTGATGCGACAGTTCCATCGGTGTTCGCGTCGTCTGGCGGCGATTCGGAGATTCTGCATAACCTCTGCGAGACGTTAGCCACGACTCCGAAAGACCTCTCGCCAACCAGGTTTCACAATTCGGTTCATAACGCTCCGGTCGGGTACTGGAGCATCGCCCATAAAGCGACAGCTTCCTCGACGAGCCTTTCCTGTTTTGACGGAACATTCGCCGGAGGGTTGATAGAAGCGGCTGTCTCCGTACTCACTGAAACGGGAAAAACACTTCTTGTCGTTTATGATCTCCCTGCGCCGGAACCGCTTCATTCAGCCTGCCCATTCATATGCGGATTTGGCGTGGCCTTCGTGCTTGCAAGGAAAGCCGGTGGCCGGTCAATCGCCGCGCTTGATATCGAGTTGACGGGAGACACCGGCAATATCGCCGTCATGGGCAATTCCGATCTCGAAACGATTCGGACAGGCAACCCTGCGGCGCGGTCGTTGACTCTTCTCGAAGCTCTGGCTCTCGATAGAACTGCTGGGTTGAAAATTCCTTACCTCGACGACTTGGCGGTTTACCTTACCGTAGAACCGATAGTCCATAGGGCGCAATGAGGACGCCTTTGTCCCCCGAAGCTCGGGGGACCGCAACGAAGTTGCGAGGGGATTTAATTAAACCCCTCCGGCGCGAAGACGAGCCACCTCCCCTTGTTAAGGGGAGGAAAAAGGACTACCCCCTCGCTCTTGCGCTAATGGCATTGGTTTTTTATTTCTTCCAACCCACCGACCTCATCTGGGCCGGAAGCATACCACCCCTCAACGGCCCGCCGAGGGATTGGGTGAATTCATGGGTCATGTATGAATCCTCCAATTTCCGTATCCATGTCCGTGACAGGAGTTTCCGTCCGCTGGCGGAAGAGGCGTTATCCATATTGGAAGAGGCGCAGGACGAGTTCTCCGACGCCACGCAAACGAAGATGGGCATGAAAGTTTCCGTATTCCTGCACAGAAACAGGAACGACTACCTGAGCGCAAACATCGCAAAATGGACAATAGACCCGGAGACGTCGGGTTTTGAGGATCCAATTAAATTCAGGATCGCCACCTACCCCGCCTTGTCTCGCAGAGACTTCAGGCAGACGTTGCGGCAAAGGCTGGCCGCCATCCATTTTTTCCGCAACATTTTCGGCGACAGCGCAAACGTGCTCCGTTTCATGAAGCTTGCCTGGAAATCGGATTGGGTGAAAGAGGGGTTCAGCCAGACATACGGCGGCGTTTTCGAACCGCTCCAGCGGATGATCGTCAACGACGCAATACGACATGGAACGTTGTTCAAACCCGATGAGTTCCACAGGTTCGGTTACATGCGTTCGGAGGAACGGCGAGCCGCTACAGCCCAGTCCTACGCGATGTTCCATAACGTCAGCCGGAAGCGGGGAATGAAAAAACTGGGAAAGATGTTCGTGGGATATCGTGACGGATTTTCCAACGATGCGTTTTTCAAAAAGACTCTGGGCGTGAGCCTCGATAGCTTCTACGCAAGCTGGCTTGCCGAGGCGCGGCTCGATATGAAGCCCGGGGACGAGCCGGATTCCATTTCGGAGATTCTAACAGGCGATTCGGGCTATCGCGCCTCATCCATCGCGCCGGTTCCGGTTTCCGGCTCTAACAGTGTCGTCTATATTTCCAACGACGAGTTCAGAGACGAGATATACATCCAGACGCGAGAGGGAAAAGGCTGGCGCCGCCGCCCCCTGCTCGGATTGAACCGTTCCTTTTCCGGGCCGGAGACTGTGAGAAAACAAGGCTCCCCTCTTGGCGTTTCTGCGGACGGAAAACATCTATACTTTTTCGGCGACCGGTCTGCGAAAGAATATCTCTACAGGATGGAGATCGAAACTGGCGCGCTCGATTCGTTCCGGCTACCGGTGGACGACGCTTACTCCCCCGCCGTCTCTCCCGACGGGCGCAAAATAGTTTTCACCGGAGTTAAAAACGGATCGGTTGATCTGTACATCCTGGAAATTAAAGCGGGACTGACGACAAAGCTCACAGACTCCGAATCGGACGAAAGTTACCCCGCATGGTCTCCAGACGGTTCGCAGATAGTTTTCGCCCGGCAGATAGAAGATCAGTGGGACATTTTCAGCGTATCACCGGATGGAACGAGTGAAAAAAGGCTTACGCGCACATCCGCCGACGAGATACAGCCATCGTTGAGCCTGGATGGGGAAAACGTCTATTTCTCCGCAAGCGCGGAGGAGGGTTATCAACTATGCAGGCTGGCGATTGCGACGGAAACGATAAGCGAGCTCACCAATATAAACGGCGGCGCGTTCCGTCCAAGAGAGGGAGCTGACGGCGTTTATTTCGAGAGCTATGAAAAAATGGGTTCGTCAATCCGTATTCTCAACGGAGGAAGGCATCCACAGGGCCGATCCATCGGGGTCTCCGCAAAACCGGATCGGCCAGCCGGGGCCCGCCCGATAAACGGATACGCCAACGGCCAGGCGAAAGAGACGGAGACATCCACGGAGTTTTCAACCAACTATTTTTTCCCGTTGATTCTCTCCAGCGTAGGCGACGAATCGGCCAACAACGAATTTGTATGGACGTTCGGGCTTCAGGCCGGCGTTGTAAGCCCCAGCCTTACGGCAGAACAGACCCGCGCATTCGCCAAGCCGAGAGCGGAGCTTAACTGGGTCAACAAATATTACCCCTTCGATATTTTCAGCGGAGTCTTCTACCAGTTCCGCGATGTCGGCGATGGAGATGGCGACGGGGCCACTTCGTTCAGCGAGCGCGACCAGTATGGCGGATCGGCTGGTGTATCGTTGCGCTTAAACGACAGGATTTCGGCGACCGCCGGTCTCCTTGGATATGTGGTCAACAAACGGTTGTACGTAAACGGCGACTTTGCCTACCGCAAGGAGACGGGAATTTTCGCGCAAGCCGCCCTTAACAACCTTTATAAAGACGGCCTGCTCCCACTATACGGATACTCGCTAAATGCGCGGGCTACATGGTTCTCCGAAGCCTTTGGCGGCGATTACGGTTACGACACGTTCAATGCCACCGGGTATGCGACGGCCCCGTCGGTCGGTGAATGGAACGTTGAAGGAAAACTTGTCTACGATCAATCCGGCGGCCAATTGCCGCGCATGTACGACCTGGGGTGGGATACCGGGGTAAAGAGCGTGCTACTCAATAAATACGAGGCCTCCCGCCGATTTGTCGGACGGATCGGTTTGCGAAGGGATTTGTTGTCAGGATCACGGGTGTCGTTTCTAAACTCCACGCTTCGCAACGTTTCCGCCACGCTCTTCACGGACGCAGGCGTGGTGAACGAGGCCGATCTTTTCGCCGTCCCTCTCAACGAGTGGAAAAGAAGTTACGGAGTCCATTTGAGGTTCGACGTTTATTGGATACAATCCATAGGATTTCCTATCGGCATGTATTACGCTAAAGAAGCTGATGGCGCCGACAGCGTGTTCGCGCTAACGTTCGGGACGGATTTCTGAAAAAGTTGATTGAACCGGGTTTCATGAGAGAATATAGAAGAATCGGATACGGATACTTGACATAAGGGCCGCGCAAAAATAGAATTACCAATTCGGTTTGCAAAATGAGCGTTAAGGAATGCGTGGTATGCGCGTGGCGGGCCGCGTGCAACCTGAAGTTCCAGTTTGAATCTGCGGAACTGCATTGCAGGGAGTTCACGCGGGATGCGACGCTTCCTCCAGAGATTGGCAAAGACAGCCTGGAGAAAAAAACCGGAGACGGCAAAAAGCCAGATAAAGCGGCGGAGTAGCTCAGTTGGTTAGAGCAAGCGGTTCATATCCGCTATGTCGGGGGTTCGAGTCCCTCCTCCGCTACCATTTTTATTCAAGCTTTTTTTAATGCGATAACCGTCACTTCGTCAATACTATTTCGGCTTTCACCCTGTCCGGCTCCTCGGCGGGTTCTATCTTCGCGTATTCCACTGTCAATCCGGCTTCGTTCCCGATCTGGTCGAGCCACTGCATCATGCGGGCGTATTCGACAGATTTGAAGCCGATGGTCAAACCGGAAGCCCCGGTAACGGAAACGGCGTCGGGGTTTTCAACAAGCGATTTCTTGAGAGAGTCGGTTAAGTATTGGCCGATCTCTTCATTGTTTTTCGATTTCGAAAAAATCCCCGGTTTGCGTAATCGCTTTGCATGGAGCGCCATTAGACGCATTTCAACGGCGTCTTTCCGAAGCGTGGCAATCGAGCGGCTCAGTATTCCAGCCTGTTTTCTTGCCGGAGCCAGGCCCCCCCAATAGGCGACGATAGCCAGAAGGGCGAGGGTTCCCGCTATAATCGCCGTTTTCTCAGGAACCGAGAGGCGTTTTATTTTAGCGTATGCGCGCATTTTTACGTTCCATTTCCACGGGCAGGCCGATTACGAGTTTCGTTTTTATTCCGTCATGCGTTTTCGTTTTTTCCTTCACAATCCCGGCAAGGCCGACGCCGGCCATTTTAACTAACGACTTTTTTACTTCATCTTCCCCGCTCATGACGGCCACGATCTCGATTTTTCCCTCTTCGTATTCCATGGAAACGATATGGCCGGTCTCCACGCATAGCGCTACCCTGTCCGCAAGTTGAACGAATCCGTCGTCACGCCAGACATTTGAGCGCGCTTTCATATCGGCGATCGCCTTTTTCATCTGGGCGGGAGGGTCCAATGCGGGGCCTGCTTTGGGGAATGTGGAGACGAAAATATCCTTCATGCCCGTTCGCAGGGCGGTTTCTTCGCGTTTGAGCGCTCGCCATTCGGCCAACGCCCCTCCAGTCCATGCGAGGATCAACCCGACGACAAGCGCGGCGGATATTTTCATCGAAGGATAGATCGTTTCCATGACGGACGGCGGCGCAAACCGCCCCTGCATAAGGTTGAACGAACCACCGTCCGAAATCGCGATCCACTCGCGCCAATCCCATTCCCGGACGATTCGCGGCGGCAGGCCCAGTTTCCCCTCCCATTCGGATAAGGGTGGAGGCTCTGCGCCCGGTTCCGTGTATATATCCATACGCGACGGCATGACTCCATATCCAGCGCAAAGCTCCAAAACCCTTGCAAGGCAAACTGGCGGCTCGATTCCCTGAGCGGAATCGAGAGAAAAAGCCAGGCTCTTCGATACTCGCAAAAAACCATCGCGACCGTTCCAGAGCAGAGAGGCCGCCCCCTCTTCGATCGGAAGCGCCATCCCGTCAACGATCACACCATCGGGTTTGTGAGCGCCTTTTGAGAGCGATTCGATAACCTCTCTCATCAACTCGTTTCCGCATACGGCCAGGACGCGTTTTCCCTTCGAGGTTTCGCCGCCTACCGCAACGTGAGCCGATCCGGACGTTGACAACGAAACGTCTTCGACCGCGTTAATCGCCGCTTTTTGCAGGAGCTCGCCCCTGCCCGGCGGCAGTTCCATCTCCGCGATCGAAACCGCCTGGTACGGCAATACCGCGAATGTCCTTGCCGCCCTCGGGAGCGTCGCTATCGAGGAGGACTCGCCTGATTCCTGCGGAGCCTTGCCCCCTGCAAGCGTCCACTCGATTTGAGCGGCTCTGTTTTCCAGCCATTTTTCAGGGAAACGGACGTATAGAGTTCTCATCAATCGGCCTTCATCCAGACGATTTTAGGGCCTCTGTTCGACGTTCCAGCCTCCACCAGGGCGGAGTATTGCGCGACAAGGTCGCCGAACCTGCACACTATCTTTATTCCGAAAAAATCGCTTTTAAGCGTCACCCCTCCGGGGGGGAGGACAGCTCTTTCGGGAAGAAGTTTTTTGAATTCGTCAATCGACTCGAAACCTCGCTCTCCCCGGATTTGAACCAGCCGCTCCGCCGTTTCGATATCTATCCCGGCGATGACTGCGGCCAGCGTTTCTGCTGTGGCCGTGTTGACGTTCACGGCGGCGGGGCGAGGCAGGGCGCAAATCATGTTTTCGAGCGCCTGTGTGGCCCGGGGTGTGAAACCCTTGACAAGGGCCACATCGTTGAGGTCGTTAAGAACGCCGTTAGCCGCCAGATACGGCTCTTCCAGCGATTGATAGTATCCGTCTTCGGCTCCGTCCGGGCGAGTTTCATCGTCGGAGTCGAGCCAATCCGCCAGCGTCTCCGCAATGATCGCATCCTGCCCGGCCAGTATCGCAAGACGGCGGAACGATTCCACATTGGCGGGTATGGCCGCTCCACCGGGAGCTACGCAGTTGAGATCGAATCGTCCCTGCATGTCGTAAATCTCCCATTTGACGGAGCCGCCATCCACCGGCATAAACGCTTTCTCCGCCCTATCCTCTTCCCCTCGGGCGTGAGGAAGCCCGCCGGCCACCCACAGAATCGCCGGTAGTGCCATCGCATCCGCCTGCGCCCTCCTAGCGGAGCTGTCCGCCCTTCTCAGCATGGAGTCGCTGACGGTAATAAGCGTCATGCCTATCCCGGCCGCGACTGCGACTATCATTACCGCAAGCAGGACCGCCATTCCCTCTTGCCCGGCCATGGTTCGATATGATCCTCTCATCGGACTCTGATTATCCGGCGTATTTCTTCGCCGCTCGACAGCGCAAGGCGGATTTCCATAGCGCGGGGTCTGCCCGGTTTGTCCCATGTTTCAAGCCATCCGTCCGCTCCCAAATACCGCGCAGAAAGGGACTGAGCCCCATGAATTACCGGAAACGCTCGCGCTTCGCGCTCATCAGGGCCTGCGGTGAGCGGCCGAATTGACATTTCCACAGTGTCTTCGCGGAGGCGATATCCGACGGCACGGCTGGTGGAAAGCTGTCCGTTCGCGCGGTACTGGCTTCCAAGCCTGATGAACGAAATTCCGTCGTTATTCCCCCCCTCCGCTACGCTCCGCCCCGGCCGCGCCTGAAATGGGGCGCTGGCGATTCCCGCTTTTTCCACATGGTCGAAGAACATCGCCACATCTCGCCATTTCGCGTTTTCCTCTTCGGACTTTTTCAAGGTGGCGCACAGGGAATCCAACCCCGAATAAGCCGCCACTGCGACGAAAGAGAGGATGGCGATAGCGGCAAGCGCCTCGATGAGGGTGAATCCGTCGTTACGGTTCGCTATTTTCATTACGTCGCTCTTTTACTAGATAACCGGTAAGGTTCGCCAGATTCCGTCCGTCGCCATCTTTAAGCGCGACCGATATCTCGACTTTGACGTAGTCCTGGTTCGCCGTCCGGCTCGACAGCGTCTCCACGTGGAATTTCACTCCGCCCTGCTCTTCTTCGTCCGATGAGATTCCGGCGTCGGGCCATGCATCCATTACCTGCAGTGCAACGAGCCTGTTTTTCGCGCATGTGAGAGCCAGAAATCTCGCGCGAGTCTCCTCGACCGCGTCCAACGCGCTTATTGACGCCGACGCCACAGCGCCGAAAGCGACCGCGATTATCGCCACCGCCACCAGCGCCTCGATGATGGTGAAACCGGAATTTCGCGTATCCCTAAAAACAGCCGTCACGACTCTGCGTCCTCTACTGTCACTCTGCCGAAAATATCCGACACCAGATAAACCCTGTCGTCTCCGCGCGCTATGGAAATCCTGAAACCCTCCGTTCGCCACCCTGAAGTGAAAACAAGAATGGGGATTTCTAGCGCCGCTCCATGTTCGTTCGGTTCATCCGTTTCGATGGTAAAACCTTCGCCTTCGCCATTGAACCCTTCACGGTTGACCGGCAAGGCCTCCCACTCGGAGTTTTCGTTCATCCGCAAAAACCGGTACCCGCCGTTCAACGCGGCCAGGCCGATGATCTGGCCTGTAAGCTCCGCCTCTTCCTGCGCGTGTTCTAGAATCATGGCGAATCTTTTTGCGTCGGCTATCAGCTCCGATCTCCCATCGGTGGAATAGTTCGCCACGGTCATCCCTGCGAATATTCCGATTATCATTATCGTGACCATGATTTCCAGGAGCGTAAACCCGCAGTTTGAGCGCGTTTTCATAAGGCTATGACGTTTTATAGACTTGTCCACGACCCTATTTCAGCCTCGAACCCTTCACCCCCCGGCTGGCCGTCGGCTCCATAGCTGAAAACGTCCACCTCTCCATGCTGACCGGGGTTGAGATACTGGTATTGGTTGCCCCAGGGGTCTTTGGGGAGAATTTCGAGATATCCTCCCGTTTTCCATCGTTTCGGAAACGGCTCTTTGTCCGGCTTGGCGCTGAGCGCTTCCAGCCCTTGTTCCTGCGTGGGGAAAATCCCGTTATCGAGCTTGTACAGCTTAAGTCCCTGCCGTATGGACATCACGTCCTGTTTGGCCGCCACTGCCCGCGCCTCGTCAACGCGCCCCATCAGGTTGGGAACCACAAGGACGGCGAGTATCCCTATTATCACGACCACGACCATGATCTCTATCAGAGTGAATCCGCCTCTATGTTTCACGACGATACCCTTCAATCGTTTCAAAACTTCATCCGGCTCATCTCGAACATCGGTAGCAGGGCGGCCAGCGCGATGAGCAACACCATCCCTCCCATAAACAGCACAAGCGCCGGCTCCAGAAGGGCCGTCAGCGCGGATATCTTCGTCTCAAGCTCCACCGTCATCTGGTCGGCGGCGGCGTCAAGCGAGTCGGCAAGCTTCCCGCCGCTCTCTCCCGTGGCGACGAAACTCGTCAGGATCGGCGGGAACAACCCATCCGAATCCATCGCCCCTCCGAGGCTTTCCCCCTCGCTGACTTTTTGGGCGAGCGCCTCGGCATGGTCGCGCAGATAACTATTTCCGATAGCGCCTCCGGCTGTCTTAAGCGCGGGGACGAGCGTTGTTCCGCTTGCCAGCAGGGTTGCCAGCGTTCTTGCGAACCTGGCGCAATCGCCAAGCGTCGTCACCCGTCCAGCAAGCGGAGCCTGGAGAATGAATCGCTCGAACCGGCGTCGCCATTTCCCGGCTTTTAAAACGCGCCATCCGCCCGCCAAAAGCAGAGCCAGCGCAGGCATGATGATATGCCAGCCTTCGCGGACCGAACCGCTTACAAAGAGGAGCCACCGGGTTAGCGCAGGAAGCTGGCGATGTGATCTTTGAAACGTCTCGGCCAGTTGCGGGACGACGAACACAGCCAGCCCGAACGCGGCGGTTATCGCAACGCACGTCACCACGCAAGGATAGATCAGCGCGAGTTTGACGCGCATTTTAAGCGCCTCGCTTTTTTCCATATGACTGGCCAGCCGCGCGAAGATTACGTCGAGTTTGCCTGTCTTTTCCCCGGCGGCGGTCAGGGCCGGGAATATTTCCGGAAACACGTCCGCCCTCTTTCGAAACGTGTCGGCCAGCGGGTTTCCCTCCAACGCCTCGGCTCGTATTTTCTCGACGATAAGTTTTAGCTTCCCCGATTCCGACAGCGTCCCGGAGACATACAGAGCTTTTTCCACCGTTAGCCCGGCGCAAATCAATCCGGCCATTCTTCTTGTAAACAGTAGCAGATGCCAGGAGGAGACTCTTCGCCTCCAGATTCCGTTTTCTTCATTGCCGTCCTCTGGATGGGCTTGGGCAATCTCGATCAGAGCTATTCCTCTGCTCCTGAGGGCATGGCGCGCGGATGTGGGCGAATCCGCCGTCAACGTCCCCTCGACCCGGTCGCCGGCGGCGTCGAGAGCCGAATATCTGAAATCAGGCATGATCCCCGCTCACCTGCGCCTGGTTTCCCCGGAAAGGCTCAAAGCCTCCTCAGGCGAGGTTATCCCGCTTGCCGCAAGGCGCAGAGCGGCATTTTTTAAAGTTGTAAGATTCCTGTTTTTCATCAGCCAGTGGCGCATGTCCCTCTCGGACACCTGATCATGTATAAGACGCGCCAGATCACCGTCGACCGAAAACGCCTCGAAAACCCCGGTTCGTCCCGCATAACCGCTGTTCTGGCAGTTCCGGCAACCTACCGGTCGGTAAAAGTCGCTCTCCTCGCGGTTCATCTTGAAGCGTTCCGCGCTCGGCCAGTCGTATCGCTCCTTGCAACTGGGACACAGAACCCTGATCAGCCTTTGCGCCGCCACGCCCAACAGCGAGGAGGCCAGAAGATAAGGCTCGACTCCCATGTTGGTAAGCCTTGTGACCGCCGCGACGGAATCATTGGTGTGAAGCGTGGCCAGAACAAGATGCCCGGTGAGGCTGGCCTGGACGGCTATCTTGGCTGTCTCGAAGTCGCGGATTTCCCCGATCATTATCACGTCCGGGTCATGCCGGAGAATCGAGCGCAGGGCCGAGGCGAATGTAAGCTCGATGCGCTGGTTGACCTGTGTCTGGTTGACCCCCTCCAACTCGTACTCCACCGGGTCCTCGACGGTCATGATGTTGAGCCTTTTCTCCCTGATCTTGAGCAGGGCCGCATACAGCGTGGTGGACTTGCCCGAGCCGGTCGGCCCGGTGACCAGAACTACGCCGTGGGACTTTTCGACAAGGTCTCCGAATGTGAGCCGCGTCGTATCGTCCATGCCGAGGCGGTCGAGGTTGATGACTCCCGCGCTTTTGTCCAAAAGGCGCAAGCTGGCCCTCTCGCCGTGAGCGCAAGGGATAGTGGCCAGACGGGCGTCGATGCTCCGCCCGGCCAGCTTCAACGAAAACCTTCCGTCCTGCGGAAGCCTTTTTTCGGCTATGTCGAGTCCGGCCATCACTTTGAGCCTGGATATGACCAGATGGTGCGAAGCCTTGGGCGGGCAGAGCGCCTCCCGCAACACCCCGTCAACCCGCATTTTTATGATGAACTTCGTTTCGAAAACGTCGAAGTGTATGTCCGAAGCCCGCTCCCTGGCCGCCTGCGACAGAAGGGCGTTGACGAGCCGTATCACCGGGGCGATGTCGCCGCCGTCAAGCAGGTCGCCCGATCGCTGGATGTCGCCGGCCAGATCGTTTAGATTCCTTTCCTTGCCGATGTCTTCCATGAAATCGGCCGCGCCTTCGGTCCCGGTGGAGTATGCCTGTTCGAGCGTTTTATGAAACTCGTCGTCCTCCAGTTTTCTCACGGCGACCGGAAGCCCGAATGAACGGCGTATTTCCGAAATCGCAAAAGGCGAAAACCCCTCCCGGACGGCGACGAGCGTCCTGCGTTCGTCTATACTCAAGATGATCGCGCCGTTTTTAGCCGCGAACTGGTAAGGAATGGATTTCGCCGCCGACACGTCCAAATCCGTGGAGTGGCTGTCAATCTTACCTGCGATCATTGCGCCTGCTCCCGCGTGATTTCCTTTTCATGCGCTATCGGGCTTTTCCCAACTGGAGGAAGCTTGGGATCGGGCGCGTTGGAAAGAAGGAAACTCCCCCCAACCTTGACGTCTCCCTGCTCGCCCATGATGTACTCGTAGCTATTGGAGGTTGTTCCGCTCAGATCGTTCGGACGTTGGATGATGAACGGGCGCAGAAAGACCATCAGGTTCGTCTTGACGCGCCGCTTGGTTTCGTAGCGGAAAAGCTGGCCCAGTATCGGCAGGTCGCCAAGTATGGGAACCTTGTTGACGCTATCCGACAGGTTGTCCTGAATCAGCCCGCCAAGGACTATGATCTGGCCGTCCTCGACAAGAACCGTTGATTCGAGCGAACGCTTGTTGGTCACTACGTCGGACGCGCCGGTCTTGACTGTGATAGGAAGCAGGCTCGACACCTCCTGATAGATGTCAAGGCGTATCGTCCCGTGGTCTGAAATCTGCGGCTTGATCCGAAGCGTCAACCCGATGTCTTTCCTGTCGTATGTCTGGAACGGATTGACGGAGTTCTGCTGGGCGCCTGTGGAAGCGTAGGAGCCTGTCACCAGGGGAACGTTCTGCCCGACGATGATCTTGGCCTGTTCGTTGTCGAGCGCCAGCAAGGTTGGGGTGGAAAGTATGTTGGCGCTGGACACCGTTTCCAGCGCGTGCGCGAGGGCCAAAATGTTCGGTATGACCGTGCCGTCGGCCAACGCAAGCGTCCCGCTTATGATCCCGACGCTCAGTCCCGATCCAAGCGCGGCCGGAGAGGCCAGATCGGAAATACCCGATCCTTTGGGGCCGAGATTGGCGGAGCCTACGGCTGTCATGGATGGCTCCCTTGAGCCGTCGAATCCGCGGATGCTCTGCCACTGCACCCCCAGCTCTGCCGCTTTATCGGACGATATTTCCGCGATGAGGGCTTCCACATAAATCTGCTTCCTGCGGCTGTCCAGTTTTTCGATCATGCTTTTGAGGCTCTCGAAAAGCGCGTCCGGCGCGCTTATCAGCAGAGCCTTGGTCTGTTCGTCGGCCTGAATCATCACCCGCCCCTGATCCTCCCCCCCTTTGGGTCCCCCGGGGGAGCTTCCCGCAGAGGCCTGCCCGCCTATCACGCCATTCAAGGCGGAGGCGACGGCCTTTGCATCGGCGAAATTGAGCTTGACGTAATGGATGCTCGACTTTATGGAAGCCGGGGTGTCTATTTTCCCGGCCAGATCCCTTATGCGCTCCATCACTGCTGAATGTTCCGACCGGATTACGAGGCTGTTTGTCCGCGTGTCCGCCACTATTGAAAACTTCGCCCCCTGCCCCACTGCCTGTTTCGGCGCTTGAGCGGCGCCAGTCCCGTCTGCTGATGCGGCCTTGGAGAGGTATATCCTGTCGTACATGGCGATGAACTCTCCGGCGGAAACGTGTTTGAGGGGGACTACTTCGAGGCTTAACGGCGGCCATTGGTCGAGATTCGAAATTATCCTGTCTAGCCTCCTGACGTTTCCCGCATAATCGGCGATCACCAGCGTGTTGGCGCTGTCGTAGGCGCTGATTACCCCGTTTGGCCCCATCAACGGTTTCAAGGCGGTGGCCAAATCGGAGGCGCGCTCCTTTTGCAAGGCGTAAATCTGCGTGACCGCCCTGTCGCCGTCGGCCTCGACTGTTCCCTCGTATACCTCGCCGGCGTTGGACCTGGCCTCGGCCTCGGGTATTATTTTTATGACCGCTCCGCTTTCTATCGCGGCAAACCCGTTAAGCCGGAGGCTTGAAAGGAAAATATCGTAAACGATCTCGCGTGGAACAAGGCCGGTTGCGATTATTGTCAGTTTGCCTTTAACCCGCTGGTCGAGAAGGATAGTTCTGCCGCTGTAATCACCCATCGCCTGCGCGACAATCCTGATGTCGGCGTCTCTGAAGTTGAGCCCGACTTTTTCGCCGGCTTCCTGGGCCGATAAGGTATCCGCCGGCAAGACGCTTGCAAGCCCGGATAGCAGGAATAAAAAAAACAGGATTCTCATGCCATCCGTCATCGGAGCGATAAGGGTTTGACGATTTTATGATCGGGATCGGAAGTGACAAGCCCAGGTTGCGCCTGTTGGGAATCGGACGATTGCCGGGGAGGCGCTGGTGGTTCGGAAGTTATCAATAACTGTCCGCTCCCCTCTTCCGCCCCGCCGGATTCCACATTTAACACTGTTTCCACGCCACCTCTTTTCACCACCGCCCCCATTTTTTCGATAGATTCAAGGTTGACTGCATCGGTGATTTCTTCGCCGACCCTTTTCAAGACCGATTCTTTTCCCCTGATTATGAAAATCGCCGATGATTTAAGCGAATCGGATGGGTTGACGATAACTCCGCTCAGTTTTATTAAAGCGGAAACATCCGATTGCGCGTTTGCTTCCGGGGTTTTGACTTGCTTGAGGAAACTGGCCTTGAACCGCCCCGGCGCTGAGCTTTTCGGAGCGTGAGCCTCGTGCTTGACTGCCGTGAAGGAGACATCGGACGCGGTATATATGCCTTTCATCGCCGAATCGGCGGCGACCAATCCAACAATCCCGGCAAGCGCAATGTTGGCTAAGTCGAGCGCTCTGGATGGCGTCATTGAGACACCTGCACGGAATTTATGGCCGTATCAGAATCCAGCCCGTCGCTGACGTCAAGTTGAACCGCGTAATTTCCGGGGACCGTCGAATAAAAACAGGCTATCTTCGACGTCCGCTTATCGATGAACATCTCCGCCAATGCCATTTCGCCTGTAAGGGGATCCGCCGCGCCTGAGGCCATCGCCGCAAACGACCATTTGTAGAGCAAGGATTCGCCGTCGAGATCGTAACTGTCGGATGCGTCAAGGATGGCGGAGCCGATGCTCGACGTGAAGGTAAATATGGCGACCGGGGGATGGTTGCGCCCTGTTCCGGTCACGTTTATCTTTTGCAGGACTATGGAGCTGACGGCGTTTGCGGAATTCGTTACTTTGAGCGAGACGGCGTAATGTCCCCCTTTGTCCGGCGTAAATGTGACGGAGGGCGCAGTCGCGGAGGAGAGCGCCGCACGGCTTGCGTTTGGGCGTTGCGGGAGGTCCCATTGGTATGTCAGTGGTTTGCCGGCAGGGTCGCGGCTTTGCATGGCGTCGAGGGTGACGGAGGTTTTCACGCGGGCTTCGAGCGGCCCGGATATCAGGGCGACCGGTTCGGAGCCTGTCGGGGTTTTGTTGTCGAGCGTTTTAAATATCGCCGAATCGGCTCCGCAGGACTGTATGTTGGCGGTTAACGCTAGGATGGCGGCCAGCGGGTACGAGAGGCGGTTTTTAATCGAGCATTGTATTTTTATCATCGGTCGTTCCTGTTTTATTTGCCGGTTACGGAGTTGTTTTCCGGACGGCGAATCCTCTTTAATTTCAAATAAGCGCTACTTTACCTTAAAAGGGATATAAATAAAAGCAGATTGTTATAAAATTTTCTTGCAATAGGCATCTTCACCCATTATCATTGACCTGTCCGGCCGTCATGGGGGGCGGCTGGAGCGAGCCTTCGGCAAACCGGCGCATGGTGGGGTATGGAGATATTGACCCGCAGATCATCGGCTTCGATAGCGTCTGTCATAATTATTTCATGCCTTGCCGCGTTCACGATACGCGTCTCTTCGGCGCAACAGGCGGTTCAACCGGCTTCCGCTTTTTCCGGGGCTGTGTGGGTGGCGGAGTCTTTGGGGCTTGTCAAGCTCTCCGCCACGGACGGGTCGTTCGTTTTCAAAATAGCGGGGTCCGGCGAGGCGCGGGCTCTGGCGCTGGACGGCAAACGAGGCCGCGCGTGGGTCTATCTCAAGGGAGAGTTACGCGCATACGGTTTCGACGGGTCGCTTCTTGTCACGGCTCTGCCTCCCCGAAGCCATTCGGGCGAGCGCGACGGGGGTGATGACGACGATGACGAGAACGGGCGTCCTGCGATCGGCGTGGTCGCGCAAACCGGCGCGGTATGGCTTGCGGTCGAGAAACGTCTTTATCAGTTCGATTTTTCCGGCGCGCCTGTTTTCCAGGTCTCTCTTCCCGATAACGCCGTCGCTATCTCTATGGACGAGGCTACCGGGACAGCGTGGGTGTTTTCCAAAAAATCCGCCGTGGCCTACGCTGTGTCCGGCGTTCCTACTGGCCAAATCGTTTTCGGTAAAAAGGCCGAAGTAAGCGACGGATGTTACGATCCGGAAAGTTCGAGCGTGTGGGTGGCCGCTAAAGATGCGGTTCGCAAATACTCCGCCGGTGGGGCTCTACTTGCCGAACGCAAGATCAAAAAGGCCCGGCGCGTCACAGCCTCCCTTCTTGGCGGGGTCTGGGTCGCCGCCGATGGGGAGATATATCTTCTCGATCAGTCTGCGGGGGTCGTTTTGTCCGAGCGCGTCGGCGGGCACGAAGCCAAGGCCGGGGCCATGGCCGTCAACCCCGCCGACCTTTCGTTGTGGGCGTCGTTGGGCAGGAATCTTGTTCACATCGCGCCCTCCGGCCAGGTGGCGCATTATCTGGAGATAGAAGGGAAAATCCGCGCTCTGGCGGTTTACGCCGACGCCGAGCCGCCCGTCATAAAGTTCACCGCGCCGCTTGGGGGGAGCGTTACGAACTTGCAGTCGCCGTCCGTCGAGCTTGAATACTCCGACGTCGGCTCCGGCGTGGATATTAATACGTTATCTATAAAGTATAATGGCCAGCCGTTCGCCGGAACGTGCCAGTCCACAGCCGACAAGGCCGTATGCTCGCCGTCCGCCCCCATCGCCGAAGGGATGGCCGCATTCGAGGCGACGATATCCGACAACGCCGGCAACGTCGCTGGCAAAGCGTCGCTCGACTTCTCTATCGACGCGACGGCTCCAACGATAACCCTTGCGTCCCCATCCGACGGGACGCTGACCCAGCTTGCGTCCGCCACGGTCGCAGGCTCCGTCAGCGAGCTATCCGACGTCTCCGTCACGATAACCTCCGCCGCAGGAGTTGTAACCAACCACGTTACGCTCGGCGCGGACCTCTCTTTCGCCTTCGGCGCAGTGACGTTATCCGAAGGCGCGAACACGTTCGTAATCTCCGCCACAGACCCCGCCGGGAACATGGGGGCGTCGCGCGCCGTCGTCACGCTGGACACGACGCCGCCCGCTCCGGTGGTTGCCGGCTCGGTCGTTATTTCCAACCCCGTCAACGGGCAGGTGACGGTTTCTGGCTCTGCCGGAGCCGCCGAAGCGATGGCGACAGTCAAGATTACCAACCTGCGCACCGGACAGGTTGTAAACGTACAGGCCGGGGCTGACGGCGGTTTCACCGCGTCAATCGCCGCCAAAGCGGCCGACCAGCTTACGATTTCGCTGGCCGATTCGCTGGGCAACGAAAGCTCGCAGACAAGTTTCGTCACGCCCGGAACGCTTTTCACCGCGCCGCCGCTTGACCCCTCCGCGCCCACGAACATTGCCGACGCGGTGGCGTTTCTTTATACCGGGCCGGACGCCATTCAAACGGGCGTGGCCGCTGGCGCGATAGACTCCAGGTTCGTCGCAGTCCTGCGCGGCAAGGTTTCCGGCGCGGACGGCCAGCCGCTGGCCGGGGTCGTCATCACGATTAACGGCCGTCCCGAATACGGCCAGAGCGCCACACGCGACGACGGCATGTTCGACCTCGCCGTCAACGGCGGTAGCCGCATCGCCGTCAATTACAGCAAAGACGGTTATCTGCCCGTCCAGCGCATGATTGACGCTCCGTGGCGCGACTACGCATGGGCGCCGGACGTTACGATGATCCAGTTCGATCCGATGGTGACGACGGTTGACCTGACGGCTCCGGCAACGCAGGTGGCGCAAGGCTCCGTCATCACCGATCAGGACGGTTCCCGACAGGCGACGATGGTCTTCAATCCCGGAACCACCGCCACCATCACCCTGCCCGACGGCTCCATACAGCAGTTGACTTCGCTTAACGTCCGCGCCACCGAATACACCGTCGGCCCCAACGGCCCCAGCGCAATGCCCGGCGAACTGCCCCCCGCCAGCGCATACACCTACGCGGTCGAATACAGCGTTGACGAAGCCATCGCGCAGAACGCTAAAGAGGTCAACTTCAACCAGCCCGTGCCGCTGTATGTGGACAACTTCCTCAACTTCCCCGTGGGCGACGGAGTGCCGCTGGGCTTTTTCAATCGCGAGCAATCCGCATGGATAGCGTCCGACGACGCGTTCGTCATCAAGATACTCAGCGTCACCGGTGGCCTGGCGGACATAGACCTCGACGGCGCTGGCGTTCCCGCAACCCCGGCGAAACTGGCGTCTCTCTACATAACCGACTCCGAACGACAGAAACTGGCCACGATGTACCAGCCCGGCAAAACGCTCTGGCGCGGGTTTACGACGCATTTTTCGCCGGTCGACTGGAACAAGGCGCTATTCCTGCCCGGCGACAGCGTTCCTCCCGGTGACGGCCCGAGACAGAACCCCGACCCCAATTGCCCATGCCCTCCA
>JADGAO010000150.1 GCA_015231995.1 Nitrospinota bacterium
TGGCAGGAAGTTTCGGTTACGCCGATGCAACTTGGCGCGGCCATCTCCGCCATAGCCAACGGCGGTTACCTGGTGAGGCCGCATTTCGTCAAGGCGTACCTGCGGAACGGCGAAACGCTCAAGATCGTCGAGCCGGAAACGATGGGACGGCCCATATCGCGGGTTACCGCCGAGCTTTTAAAGGAGATGATGAAAGGGGTCACGATGGAAGGGGGAACCGGCATGAAAGCGGCCATCCCCGGATTCGTCGTGGCCGGAAAGACCGGCACGGCCCAGAAGCTCGACCCGAACACCAAAACGTACTCGGTGGACAGGCATCTGGCCTCGTTCGCCGGTTTCTTCCCTGCGGACGCTCCGAGGCTTGTGATTGTGGTGATGATTGACGAGCCGAGGGGCGTGGAATGGGGCGGCGCGGTGGCGGGGCCTGTCTTCTCGGAAATCGGGATGAAGTCCGCGCGCATTTTGAGGATTCCCTCGTCGTCCACGGACGTTTACGAGATCAACTGGGGCAAGCTCATGGGCCAGGGCCACGAGGCGAAGTCGAGGATATGAGCCAGATTATAAAAACGGTCAAACCGGCGTTGATGGGACTAGGGGCGCAAAAGGTTATAGGTTCTGCGTCTGTGGATATAACCGGCGTGTGCCATGACTCCAGAAACGTAAGGCCCGGATTCGCATTCGCCGCGATAACGGGGAACGACGTGGACGGACACGATTTCATTGCTCCGGCGATAAAGAGCGGGGCCACGTTGATCCTGGCCGAGGATGAACCGGGGCAAGAAATGCCGGAGAACGTCACATACGTGGTGACCGCCGATTCGCGGTTCGCCCTCGGCGCGCTTTCGGATTATTTCTACGGGTTCCCATCGAGGGGGATGAAGGTTGTCGGCATAACCGGGACGAACGGGAAAACTACGACCTCATACATCATCGCCTCGGCGTTGAAAGCCGGGGGCCTGCCGTGCGGCAGGATAGGCACCATCGGCCACAACCTGCTATCTGGACAAGAGGTTCAGGCCGATAACACCACGCCAGAATCCTCCGACGTGCATAAAATGCTCGGCCAGATGGCGTTGAATGGCGCCAAATATTGCGCGATGGAGGTTTCGTCTCACGCGCTCGAGCAGGGCAGGGTGGATTCTGTGCGGTTCGCCGTTGGGGTTTTCACGAACCTCACGCAGGATCATCTCGACTACCACGGCGACATGGAGGGCTATTTTTCGGCCAAGGCGCGGCTCTTCACCTCGCTTGGAGCCAAACGAGCCGTGATAAACGCCGACGACCCATACGGCGCAAGGCTTCTGATGATGACGCCGGGGGTTCTGGCCACATACGGGCTTTCGGAGACGGCGGATTTCCGCGCCGAAAACATCCGCGTGACGGTGGAGGGGACTTCCATGACTCTTAAAACTCCCTACGGCGCGTTCGACGTGCGGTCGGCCCTGGTCGGCAAACACAATGTGTACAACATACTCGCGGCCTGCGCGGCGGTATTGCCGGAAGGCGTCAGTAAAGAGGCGTTCGCCGGCGGAGTGGCGGCGCTTACGGCCGTGCCGGGCCGGTTCGAGAGGGTGACGGCGGACGGGGCGCCGTTTGCAGTGATAGTGGATTACGCGCATACGCACGACGCTCTGGAGAACGTCCTTAAGACCGCAAGGAGCCTGCTTAACGGCGAGGGAAAACTAATTGCTCTCTTCGGATGCGGCGGCGACAGGGACAAAACCAAACGTCCGCTAATGGGACGGGCGGCGTGGACGCTGGCGGACCGTGTGGTGGTGACCTCCGACAACCCCAGGACTGAAAACCCGGACGAGATCATCGGGCAGGTATTGGCGGGGATCGAACGCAAAGACAAACCGGCGGAGTCGCTGGCGGTGGAGCCTGACCGGGCGTCGGCAATACGCACAGCCCTCAAATGGGCGCGAAAAGGCGACATCGTGATGATCGCGGGCAAAGGGCATGAGGATTACCAGATCGTCGGCAAAACCAAGACGCATTTCGACGACAGGGAAACGGCCCGGGCGCTCCTTCGGGAGATTCTCTGACGATGGCCAGGTTCAGCGCGGCGGAGATAGCGCAGGCTGTGGGCGGAGAGCTTGTGGCGCATAAGAAAGCGGAGGTCAACGGAGTCGTGACGGATTCGCGCAACATAAGCCGGGGATCGCTTTTCGTGGCGATAAAAGGCCCCAACCACGACGGCCACAGGTTTGTGCGCGACGCTTTCGCCAAAGGCGCGGCGGTCGCGCTCATTTCCGAACATTCGCTCATGCTCACGGAGCCTTACGGGGTTTTCGTGGTGGTGGAGGACACAGTGACGGCTTTGCAGGAGCTGGCGGCCTATCACAGGAGCCGGTTTAAAAAATTGCTGGTCGTCGGCGTGACGGGGTCGTCTGGCAAGACCACGGTCAAGAACATGACAGCCGCCGCGTTGTCCCGCAGATATGTGACGCTCAAGACCGAAGGCAACCTCAACAACCATATCGGGGTTCCGATGACGCTTTTGAACCTGACGAGAAAACACGAGGCGGCGGTTATCGAGATGGGGATGAGCTCGGCGGGGGAGATAGCCCGCCTTGCGCGGATAGCGGCTCCGTCCATCGGCGTCATCACGAACATAGGCTCGGCGCATCTGGGCGGGCTTGGCTCCGTGGCCGCGGTAAGAAAAGCGAAGGGAGAGCTGTTGGACGAAATGACGCGCAGAGGGAAAGCCGTTCTCAACATTGACGATCCGAACAGCGAGCCGTTGATTAAAAAGACGCCGCTTAATACCGTCACCTTCGGGTGGGGCGATGGGGCGGACGCGCGCGTGATGGAAAGCCGTCTGGCTCCCTCCGGCAGGCGCGTGACCATACGATGGAAGAAAAAGGAAAATTACGCGAAGTTGAAACTCATCGGCGTCCGCGACGCGGACAACGCTTCGGCGGCGTTCGCCGTCGCAGGGGCGGCCGGCGTGGAGGCCGGGGAGATCGTCAAAGGGCTTGGCTCCGTAAAGCCGGAGAAGATGCGTATGGAGCCTGTCAGGCTCGCTAACGGCGCGCTTCTTATAAATGACGCGTATAACGCCAACCCGGACTCCGTCAAGTCCGCCATACAGACGCTTGTCGAAATCGGCGGCGGAGGCCGGACGATTTTCGTGTTCGGCGACATGCTCGAACTGGGGCCGGAAGAGGAGGCGATTCATGCGCGGATCGGAAAGTTCGCCGGGAAATCCGGGGTGAACGCTTTTTATTCATACGGGCCGCTGGCGGGGCGTTCCGCAAAAGAGGCGGGGCTTGTCGCAGGGTGCAATGCAAAGGCCGGAAAAAACAAGGAGAGGCTGGCCGACGAGATAGCCGGACAACTGAGACCCGGCGACGTAGCGCTGGTCAAAGGATCGCGTGGCATGAGGATGGAAGACGTGGTCGACAGGATCATATCAATCGCGGGGAGGAGGTAAAGGATGCTTTACAACCTGCTATACCCGTTGCACGAAACGTTTTCCGCGTTCAACGTTTTCCGTTATATCACGTTCCGCTCGATCTACGCCGCGCTCACAGCGTTGGCGGTTGTGCTTGTTTTGGGGCCGGTGGTTATCGAATACCTGAAACGGCGCAGGATCGGCGAGAAGATAAGGAGCGACGGACCGCAGACGCACATGGTCAAGTCCGGCACGCCGACGATGGGCGGATTGATAATAATCGCCGCCGTGATCATCCCCTCTCTTTTATGGGCGGACATCGGCAACGGGTATCTCTGGGTGGCGGTGATGACCACGCTCGTCTTCGGCGCGATAGGGTTTTACGACGATTACGCCAAACTCACCGGATTGCGGAAGGGCGGCATCTCCGGCAGGGCCAAGTTGCTCCTCCAGTTTACGGCCGCATTCGTCGCCGTGTTGAGCATCTACATGATACAGGGCGGGACGGAGGCTCTCACGAGGGTCAACGTGCCGTTCCTCAAAAACGTAAAGCCGGACTTCGGCCTTTTTTACATCCCCTTCGCCATGCTCGTCATCGTGGCTTCGGCCAACGCCGTCAACCTCACCGACGGCCTGGACGGGCTTGCCATCGGCCCTGTCATCATTTCCTTCTCCGCCTATGTGGTTCTCATGTACACGGCGGGGAATACGAAATTTGCGGCGTATCTCAACATCCCCTATGTCGCCACCGCCGGAGAGATGACTGTTTTCTGCGCGGCCGTGGTGGGGGCGGGGCTTGGATTCCTCTGGTACAACTGCTATCCGGCGATGGTGTTCATGGGCAACGTCGGCTCCACGGCTCTAGGCGGCGTGTTGGGGACGGTGGCGATCATGTGCAAGCAGGAGGTTCTGCTTGCGCTGATCGGCGGAATTTTCGTGGTCGAGGCGGTGTCTGTGATCATCCAGGTCGGATGGTTCAAGTACACGGGCAAAAGGTTTTTCAAGATGGCTCCGCTACATCACCACTTCGAGCAGTTGGGATGGCCGGAGCCGCAGGTGATAGTGCGGTTCTGGATAGTGTCGCTTGTGCTGGCCCTGCTTTCGCTTAGCACGTTGAAACTGAGATGAAAAACATGACGGACTACGCCGGAATTCGCGCCATCGTTGTGGGCCTTGCCAGGAGCGGCGTTTCGGCCGCGCGCCTGCTCGTCTCGCGCGGAGCCTCCGTCACCGTCACGGATACAAGGAGCGGGGCGGAGCTTGGGGAGTTCCTCAAAGAGCTTCCCGCCGAGGTCAACCGCGTCCTTGGCGGACACGACGGGATAAAACCGGGCGATTACGCCCTTGCCGTCACAAGCCCAGGGGTGTGGTGGGATTCGCCTCTGCTCACAGCCCTTCGGAACGCCGGAGTTTCGGTGATATCCGAGGTGGAGCTTGCGTGCAGGCATCTAACGGCCCCGCTTATCGCCATAACGGGCGCGAACGGAAAAACAACGACAACTACGCTTACAGGAATGATGCTCAAGGCTGGCGGCCTCAATGCGTTTGTCGGCGGCAATATCGGCGACCCGTTGTGCGGGGCCGTCGGCGAAAGCCATGACTGGATCGTGGCGGAGATTTCCAGTTTCCAGCTTGAGGGGATTGTGGCATTCCGCCCGAGGATAAGCCTGGTGTTGAACGTGACTCCCGACCACATGGACCGTCACGCAACGATGGAAACGTACTCGGCCCTCAAGGCCCGCGTTTTCGAAAACCAGAGGGACGGCGACGTTGTCATTCTCAACGCGGAAGACCCGGTGACGAAGGCGTTTGCGCCACATAAATCCACCCGCGTCCTCTGGTTTGGTCACGCCCCGCACGGCAAACAGGGGGCGTGGACGCAGGGCGGTATGGCGTTAGCCGATGTCGGCGCGGGCGCCGTGGAGCTTTTCAGGCTTGACGACCTCAAAGTCCCCGGTTCGCACAATGTGGAAAACGCGCTCGCCGCGTCGCTCGCCGCGCTGTCGGCCGGCGTGGCGCCTGCGGTGATAAACGAGACTATCCGCGCCTTCAACGGCCTGCCCCACAGGATGGAGAAAGTGGCGTCGATTAACGGCGTGACGTATATCAACGACTCCAAAGGCACCAACGCCGATGCGACGGTCAAATCGCTGTCGCCATACGACAGGAACGTGATACTCATCGCTGGCGGGTCGAGCAAAGGGGCCGATTTTTCGCAGTTGGCGAAAGTCATCCGGCAGAGGGCCAAAGGCGTGGCTCTCATCGGCAAGACCGCCCCCGCTATTGCAGATGCCCTCGGCGATTTTGAGCCGAAGGCTACGGCCATAGACATGGAATCGGCCATCCGGGTAGCCACTCAAATGGCGGAGCCGGGCGACACCGTTTTATTGTCCCCCGCCTGCGCCAGCTTCGACATGTTCAGGAATTACGAGCACAGAGGAGACGTTTTTCGAGAGGCGGTTCTGGCGATGGGAAAGGAGCCTGCGCCATGGCGGTGAAAAAACGGCCCGATTACATGCTGATCCTCTGCACCCTGCTACTTTTGGGGGTCGGGCTGGTGATGATATTCTCCAGTTCGGCGGTTATCGCGCTGGAGCGGTTTGGCGATCCGTACCACTACCTCAAGCGGCAGGCGGTATGGGCGGTGGTCGGAGTTGGCGGCATGCTTCTGGCCATGAGTGTGGACTACCGCGACCTGAAGCGGCACATATATCTCATATACATTTCCGCCGTCATCCTTCTGCTGGCCACGTTGATACCCGGAATCGGGATCAACGTCAACGGCGCTCAGAGATGGATAAATCTGGGCGTCACAACTTTTCAGCCGTCGGAATACGCCAAACTTGCGGTGGTGATTTTCTTCGCAGGTTTCCTCGCCAAGAAAGAAGCGGAGAAAAAACTGGGCGACTTCGTTTTCGGCTACCTGCCCAACATCGCCGCCCTGACGATTATCTTCGGGCTGATCCACATGCAACCGGACATGGGCACCGCCCTGATAATAGCCTCCGCCGCCGTCACGCTTTTCATCGTCGGCGGAGTGAGGCTCTCCCATCTGGGCGGCACAGTCCTTATCGCTATGCCGCTTCTTTTCGCGGCGGTGTACAACGTCGGCTACAGGCGCAGGAGGATGCTCAGCTTCCTCAATCCCTGGGACGACGCTTCCGATTCGGGCTATCAGATCATCCAGTCCTTCGTGGCGCTTTCCAGCGGAGGGGTTTGGGGAACGGGGCTTGGCGCCGGGAAACAGAAACTGTTTTACCTGCCGGAGCCTCACACGGATTTCATCTTCTCCATAATCGGCGAGGAGCTCGGTCTGCTCGGAGCGCTTGCGGTGCTGGCGCTGTTTGTCATCATCGCATGGAGAGGGGTTCGCGCCGGATTACTGGCGCAGGACAGGTTCGGCGCGTTATTGGCTCTTGGGATAACGTTCACGATCACGATACAGGCTCTGCTCAACATCTCCGTCACCACGGGCATGACGCCCACCAAGGGTCTGCCGCTTCCGTTCATCAGCCTGGGCGGATCAGCGCTGGTGATGTGGCTGGTGAGCGTCGGGCTTCTGGCGAACGTGTCGGAGAAAGGGAGAATGCCGGTCACCGGCGGGGCATGAGGCTGATAATCAGCGGCGGGGGGACTGGAGGCCACGTCTTCCCCGGCGTAGCGGTAGCGAAGGAAATAATGAAGAGGAACGCGAAAAACGAAATTCTCTTCGTAGGGGCGGAAGGCGGAGTGGAGACGCGGCTGGTTCCGGCGGAAGGGTTTGAGATAGAGACTTTAAAGGTGACAGGGATGAAGGGCAAAGGGATCGCAAAAAAGATCACTTCAGCGGCGCAGTTCGCCGCCGCCACGCTACGCGCGCGCGCGATAGTGAAGCGGTTCGCCCCCGACGTGGTTCTGGGAGTGGGCGGTTATGCCTCCGGCCCGGTTTGCGCGGCGAGCGCCATAATCGGAACGCCGCTCGCCCTCGCCGAACAGAACGCATTGCCCGGCATGACCAACAGGTGGCTGGGCCGGTTTGCGCGCAAGGCGTTTGTAACGTGGGAAGAGTCGCTCGGCTGGTTCCCGCCCGGAGCCGGGATCGTGACGGGCAATCCCATACGTCCGGAGTTTCACGACGTGAAACGCTCGCGCCCGGATGGACGGATCGGGATACTCGTCATCGGCGGGAGCCAGGGGGCCACATCCATGAACAGGGCCATGACACAGGCTATCGGCGAACTCAACGCGTTCGGGGACAAAATCCGCGTCGTCCATCAGACCGGCGCAAGAGACATAGAGTCCGCGCGATCGGCTTATTCGGGGGCCGCGTTCGCGTGGGAGGCGGAGGTTTTTCTGCGCGACATGCCGCAAAGGCTGGCTGACGCGGATATCGTGATATCGCGGGCTGGCGCGGGAGCCGTGGCGGAGATATGCGCCGTGGGCAGGTTCGCCGTTTACATACCCTTCCCGCACGCGGCGGACGACCATCAGACGAAAAACGCGGAGGCGCTGGTCAAATCCGGCGCGGCCATGATGATACCCGACGGGGAATTGAACGCGAAGGCGGCGGTTAACCTTGTCGAGAGCTTTATAAAAGATCGCAAACGATTCGACGAAATGGCCGTCAAAGCCGGGAAGCTTGCGAAAAAAGAGGCCGCGCGAATTATCGCGGATGAACTGATAAAAATTGCGGAGGCGGCCTGAGGCCATGACAAACGGCGTTAAAAGATTCGGCAGGACGAAAAAGCTCCATTTCGTCGGCATAGGCGGGGCGGGCATGAGCGGAATCGCCGAGATACTGCTGACCATGGGTTACGAGGTGACGGGGTCGGACATGGCCGAGTCGGACACAGTGAGGTTACTGCGCTCCGCCGGGGCGATCGTCGCCATCGGCCACTCTGCGGAAAATGTGAGCGACGCGGACGTGGTGGTCGTTTCGTCGGCCATAAAA
>JADGAO010000151.1:0-1979 GCA_015231995.1 Nitrospinota bacterium
GACCAGCGGCGCGCTTTCGCGGACCAGTATTTCGATCTGCGCGTTTTCGATATGTCCCATGAAGCCGTAATGCCTTTTGGCGACGGCTCCAATGACACCCTCCGCCGCAAGCTCTCTTAGCCGTTCCAGCGGGAAGACGATGTTTACGTCGCGATCCGCGTCGGAATGGTCGTAATAGTCGTGAGTGATGGTAAGGTTATCCGGCGCAACACTGGAATTGATAACGCGGAACGACCCGTCGCCGGATTTGTTGTTCATGTCGAATGGCCGATCTGTCTTGAGGTGGACGCCAGCTGTGGTGATGAGAGCCACGGTCATTTCGGAGAGCGGCTTTACGACGGGCGTCCATGGTGTGGCGTCGAACTTCAAAGGATCAATCCCTTGCGCCACCCTGTCTGCGAGGGATGGGAACCGCGTCAGCACAGATGCGATGAGCCGATTCTTGAACCTGTTAAAAGCTTTCATAGTTACTCAAGATTGAAATAGATGGAAAAGGATTCCCGGTTATAAACTTTCCGGACATTTTCTGGAGTGATGAAAAACCCGCAGTATCTCCAGCGCGCCATTTTTTACGCGATATGGAATAAGGTACGGCGTTCCGCCAACCACAAGCTCTCTTGTGCCGGGTACACGCCCGGGTCTTCCCATCGCAGGATGGGCGCGAAGCGCGGCCACTCCATTGACGATTCTGGAAACCATCCGGCTTGCGGCGGCGGGGTCGTCCAGCGCGATGTAGGAAGCCTCGGAGTCCAAGTTGCTCAAGGCAGTCCTTGTCCATTTAACGCGCATTCACGCCCCATTTTTTCAGGACTTTTTTAACATCCCCATCCTCCGCGAAATCTCCCTCATCCGCTTCCCTTAATCCTTTTTTCGTCTCGCCAACCTGCCACTCCTGCAACTCCACATAGGAGTTTATGGCGTCGGCCACGAGCCATGACCTGGTTCTTCCAGTGGCTCCGGCGAGTTTTTCGAGACGGGTCTTGAGCTTATTGTTAAGCCGTACTGTGACCGTCGCGGACGTAGCCTTGCTCTCCATCTCTCCTCCTTCTGTATTGCGATGTACACATTATAAACCGGAAAACCACCAGCAATGGCGAAATGGGGGCAGTATGTTTCATTTAGGAATAGCCGATGATACCATGCCATGAACGAAACAACGCTGAAAGAGAGACCAAATGGCCACCAGTTCCATCGGTCACGTACGGCATGTCATGCGGCACATCATCTCCACAAATCCGGAAAGCGTCCTGGATGTGGGCATAGGGTTTGGCAGGTGGGGTTTTTTATGTAGAGAGATGCTCGACGCTTTCGCTGGCAGGGTCCGCAAAGACCAGTGGAAAGTCCGCATCGAAGGCGTGGAGATTTTTGAGGCCTACCTTCAGGATCACCAGCGATATATCTACGACAAAATACATATCGGCGACGCCAAGAAGATTGTCCCCACGCTTGGTGAATATGGCGTCGTAATCATCGGCGACATGCTCGAGCATCTTAATAAAGATGACGCTTGGGGTCTGTTCAGCTCTGCGATGGATCGGTCTAGGATAGGGTTGATACTTAACATCCCCATCGGCGAAGGGTGGTTGCGCGACGGAGTTTCCGAGAACGCGAGCGAGGATCACCTGTCATGGTGGACGCTGGCGGAGTTCGCCGATTACAAACCGGACACATACCTGACCACTTTGATGAACGGGATGGAGCACGCCTCCATGTTTATAACGAGGGCCAATTACGACTATACGAAAAAAATAGCTGAAGGCGAGAAAGCCGAGGCGGAGGGCGACGCCACAGAGGCCGTCGGTATTTACAACGACGCGCTCAGGCTTGTTCCCGACCGGGAGGAGGCGTATGCGTTGTTGGCAGGACTGTACCTCAACCAGAACGATTACGCTCGGGCGGAGAGCTCGTTGATATCCATGGCCAACGCATGTCCCTGGTATTTGCAGGGAAGGCTTCTGCTGGCAAACCTCCAGAAGGCC